>JALVEX010000365.1 GCA_027030435.1 Paracoccaceae bacterium | reverse complement strand
AGAAATCAGATCCGAAACGTCCATGTCCGGCGGCGTCTGATCGGCGAAGATCACATCAAAGGCCCCGAGATCATGGTTGAGGGCTGCCTCGCCGGATTTGAGGCACTCGACCTCCAGCCCGAACACTTCGAGTTGGCGGGCAAGCAGACCCTGCGCCGTTTTCTCGGCATCGATGATGAGCGCCCTTTGCATCCTTGCAAGCGGGCGCAGCTCTGGCACTTCGCCTTCCTCGGCGACCGGAAGCGTGATATGCAATCCGAAGCAGGAGCCCTTCCCCGGCTCGGATTCGACCCAGATTTCGCCCCCCATCTTTTCAACCAGCTGGCGGGTGATCGCGAGGCCCAGCCCGGTGCCGTCGAAGCTGCGGTTGCGCTCATCCTCCACCTGGTTGAACTCGCCGAAGATGTGATCCACCATGTCTTCGGGGATACCGATGCCGGTATCCTCCACGGTGATGTGAATGCGCCGCGCGCGCCCCTCGTCCACCTCGAGCCCCACGACCCGCACCAGAACATGGCCTTCGGCAGTGAATTTCACCGCATTGCCGAGCAGATTGGTAAGAATCTGGCGGATCCGCCCAGGATCGCCGATGTAGCGTGTCGGCATGAACATGTCGAAATCTATGAGCAGATCGACGGGCTTTTCCTGAACGCTCGGCTTCAGCAGGGTCACGATATCATGAATGCAGCGCTCCAGATCGAAGGGCTCGGGGTGCAGCACCAGCTTGTCGGCCTCGATCTTGGAGTAATCGAGCACGTCATTTATGATCACGAGCAGCGCTTCGCCGGAGCGTTTGATCGTATCGACGTAAAGGCGTTGCTCTTCGTCAAGCGCCGTATCCATGAGGATATCGGCCATGCCCACCACCCCATTCATCGGGGTGCGGATCTCATGGCTCATGTTGGCGAGGAAGGCGGATTTGGCACGGTTGGCCGCCTCGGCCTTTTCCCGCGCTTCCTTCAGGCGTTTTTCGTAGCGGATCGTATCGGTGATGTTGAGCGCGAGCGAAACGGTATCGCCATCCTTGGAGCGACGATCGACGAGCTTGATATAAACGCCGTTCCACAGCTTGATCACCTCCGGCTGGATCGGATCCCCATACCAGCGCTCCAGCATCTTTTCGCGCCACTGATCGGGCCGCAGTTCTCCGATATCGACGATCCCCTCCTCCACCATCAGCTGCGTGATGCGCGGATAGCTCACGCCGGGGCGGATCTCCTCGAGGCCGTCGAAGGCGGAGAGATAGGCGCTGTTGGCGGCGATCAGGCAATCATTGAGATCGAAAACCGCGAAGCCATCCTGAATGGTTTCGATCGAATCCCACAGCCGGCGCTCGGCAATCTCGACCTGCACCTCGGCTTCCTTGAGCTGGGTCAGCGCCTCGTTCTTCTCGCCCTTCAGGGCCTCGGCCACGGATCGGACTTCCTCCACCTCGTGGCGCTTTTCGACGATTTCCTCGGAAAGCGCCATCGCGTGCTTGCCGAGCTTGCGGTTGGCTTCGAAAAGCTCCTCCTGCTTCTGTTTCAGAAGCCGCTCCGCCGCCAGCCGCGCGCGCCGCTCCTGTGCGAGTTTGTCAATAAGGCTCATGTTCATTCCTCCGCCCCCTGCGGGATTCGTTCCCCATGATTCCCAAATCAGGGTGAACAGGGTATTAACCGGTGTGAATGCGGCGGATGAAAGAATGCGATGTTGCACCCGTGTCGGGTTTTATGTGATCGTCAGGCCGTGAATCATTGGTTGCTGATTTGGAGAATCGTGATGCGTTTCCTTGTTGCTTTCATTCTTGCAGCAGTTTTCATTTCCAGCGGGATTGACGCACAGGCCGAAAGTCCGATCCCAGAGCGGCGCCATATCCTGAGCAAGGATGTCGATTTCTACGGCTCCGATCTTGCCACCCTGTTTGACAAGACCTTCCAGAGCTGCCGCCGCGCCTGCCTGTTTGACAAGCGCTGCAAGGCCTTCACCTACAATCAGCGCTCCAATGCCTGCTTTCCCAAAAGCGCGGTGGAAGAGGAACGCCCGTATGCAGGCGCGATCTCGGGGCGGGTGGTGGATACGCCCGCCGCCCTGATTGCCCGCGCGGAAGTTCGCCAAAGGGAGGCGGATTTTCTCCATGAGCCGGATTTCACAGCCGCGCGCGATCTGGCCGAGCGCATCACCACGCTTTATTTCCCCGCCCAGATGAACGCGGAAGAGCTGATCGGAGAAGCCTATGCCCGCCAGGATCCCGCCGAGGCGCTCCGCTATGCCGGTGCCGCCCTCGTGCTGACCGACAGGGCCGGGCTCTGGATCCGATATGCGGAGCTTTCGTTGAAAGTCTCCCGCGAGAAAGCACCCGGATACCGGGAGATCCGCGCCGGGGCCATGCCGGCTGCAGTGAATGCCTGGCTGCGCAGCGAAGGGCCGGGGGAAAAGGCTTCTGCGCTCGTGGTCATGGCACGGGCGCTCGAAAGGGATGGCCGCGGGCGCGACATGATCCCCGCGCTCACCCTCGCCCGCCACTTCGTGGACGATCCCGCGATCACGAAAGCACTCGAGCGGGCAATCGCGAAATACGGCTTTCGCATCGTCGAGGATACGGTCAACAGCGATCTCGCCGAGCCGCGCATCTGCGCAACCTTCTCGGAAGATCTCGTGCAGGCAGGGCTTGATTACAGGCCCTATCTGAAACTGCCGTCCAACGACATGCCGATCGAGGTCGCTCAGCGCCAGATCTGCGTGGGCGGGCTGGAACATGGACAGCGCTACCAGATCACCTTCCGCGCCGGGCTGCCGGCCGCGAATGGCGAGAAGCTTCTGAAATCGGTGACGATCCGTCACTACGTGCGCGATCGCAGGCCGTTCGCCCGCTTCCCCGGGCGCGGCTACGTGCTGCCAAGGGCGGCGGATGCGGCCTTGCCGATCGAAACCGTCAACCTGACCGAAGTGGATCTCGTGCTGCGCCGGGTCAGCGATCGCAATCTTCTGCGCGCCATGCAGGATGGCTATTTCGCCCGCCCGCTCTCCATCTGGGAAACCGAGAGCTTCGCCAGCGATGTGGCGGAGGAGATCTGGCGTGGCAAGGGCGAGGTGAGGATGGAGCTCAACCACGAGGTCACTACCCGCCTGCCCATGGGCGAGATCATTGCCGGCCTGCCGGCCGGGATCTATGCCCTCGAAGCCCGGGTGCCGGGCGCCGATCCCTATGACAACCCCGCCAGCACGCAATGGTTTGCCCTCTCGGATCTCGGGATGACCAGCCTGAAGGGGGTGGACGGCGTTCATGTATTCATCCGCTCCCTCCTCGATGCCGCGCCGAAACAGGGGGTGAAGGTTACCCTGCTCTCGCGGGCAAATGCGGTGCTGGCCGAAGCGGAGACGGACGCGCGCGGTTATGCCCGCTTTCCCGCGGCGATCGCGGCCGGCACGGGCTCGCGGGCGCCCGCGCTCCTGATCGCGCGTGAGGAGGATCGGGATATCGCCTTCCTCTCCCTTTCCGATCCCGCCTTCGATCTTTCCGATCGCGGCGTGGAGGGGCGCGCGCCCGCGGAGGCGATCGATGCCTTCGTGACGACGGATCGCGGCGCCTATCGCGCCGGGGATACCGTGCATGTTACCGCTCTGCTGCGCGGGCCGAAGGCGGAGGCGCTCGAAGGCATCCCCCTCACCGCCATCCTGCGCCGCCCCGATGGCATCGAATACACGCGCAAGGTATCTGCCGGCGATTTTGCCGGCGGGCATGTGTTTGCCTTTCCGATCGGCGCCACGGCCCAGCGCGGTGGCTGGCGCCTCAGCCTTCATGCCGATACCGATGCGCCCGCCCTGGCAACAGCCAAATTCCTCGTGGAGGATTTCATCCCCGAGCGGATCGATTTCTCCCTTTCGCTTCCCGAAGGCCCGCTCGATCCGGCCGCTCCGCCTCCCCTCACGCTTGAAGCGCGCTACCTCTTTGGCGCACCTGCCGCCGATATGAGCATCGAGGGTGAATTGCGCCTCAACGCGCGCGATGAGATCGAAAGCCATCCCGGCTACCGCTTCGGGCGCCACGATCAGCCCTTCGAACCACGCAGCGAAGCCCTGCCTGCCGGCATCCGCACCGACAAGGCCGGCAAGGCCCTGATCCCGCTCGCCTTCCCCGAAAGAGAAGCCACCACGCACCCGCTCGAAGCCACCATCACGGTGCGCGTTTCTGAGGGCTCGGGAAGGCCCGTGGAGCGCGAGATCACCCGCCCGCTTGCCCCGGCAGCACCGATGATCGGCATCCGGCCCCTTTTTGATGACGTGGTGGCGGAAAACGGCACCGCCCGCTTCCGCCTGATCGCCCTCGATACGGGCGGCAATGCCACCGAAATGCCGGTGCGCTATACCATCAACCGCGTCAATACCCGCTACCAATGGTATCAGAGCGGCGGCCGGTGGAACTGGGAGCCGGTCACGACCCGCACGCTTGTCAAGAGTGATGAAGTCATCATTCCCAAGGATGCGCCGCTTGAGGTGTCTGCGCCCGTGGAGTGGGGCGAATACGAAATCCGGGTGGAGCGTCTTGCAGAGGGGGCGGACGGGCAATATGTCGCCTCGTCCATGCCCTTCGCCGCCGGCTGGTATGCTGCCGCCGATGCCGCTGCCACGCCCGATGTGCTGGATGTTTCGCTCGACAGCACCGCCTATCGCCCCGGTGATACGGCACGCCTGCGCCTCGTGCCGCGCACGGCGGGCAAGGCCCTGATCACGGTGATGTCAAACCGGCTGATCGACATGAAGGCGGTTGATGTCAGCGCCGGGGAAAACATCGTCGCGTTGCCTGTCACCGATGAATGGGGCGCCGGCGCCTATGTGACGGCCACGGTCATTCGCCCGATGGATGTTGCCGCGAAACACAATCCGGCCCGCGCCCTCGGCCTTTCCTACGCCGCTGTCGATCCCGGCGATCACCGGCTCGCGGCGAGCCTTTCCCTCCCCGAGGAAATCCGCCCGCGCGGGCCGCTCGATGTGGCGCTGAAGGTTGCCAATGTGAAGCCGGGCGAGCAGGCCTATGCCACAATCGCCGCAGTGGATCTCGGCATTCTCAACATGACCCGCTTCAAAAGCCCCGATCCGGCCGGCCATTACTTCGGCCAGCGCCGCCTCGGCATGGAGATCCGCGATCTCTACGGCCGCCTGATCGACGGCATGAACGGCGCCATGGGCCGGGTGCGCTCGGGCGGCGATGCCGGCAGCGATGCCAGCCCCGCCTCGCCCCCGCCCACGGAAGAGCTTGTGAGCTTCTTCTCCGGCCCGGTGGAAATCGGCGCCGACGGCACGGCGCACGCGCGCTTCGATCTGCCGGCCTTCAACGGCACGCTCAGGATCATGGCCGTGGTGTGGTCGAGAACGGGGGTGGGCGCGGCCTCGGGCGATGTGATCGTGCGCGATCCCGTCGTGCTGACGGCCAGCCTGCCCCGCTTCCTCGCCCCCGGCGATCAGAGCCGCCTGCTGCTGGAAATCACCAATGCGGATGCGCCGGCCGGCGAAATCGGGATCGATCTGCAAGCCGAAGGGCTTCGGATCGAAAAGAGCGCCCTGCCAGCCAGCATCGCGCTTGGCGAAAAGGAAACCGCGCGCCTCTCCGTGCCAATCAGCGGCACGAAGCCCGGCACATATGAAATGACGGTCACTCTTGCCCTGCCGGGCGGGGAGCGGCTTGAAAAGAAGCTCACCCTCGCGGTTGTCGATAACGATCCCGTCGTTACCCGCACCAGCCGCTTCGATCTGGCGCCGGGCGATACCTTCACCTTCACCCGTGATGTCTTTGCCGGGATGCGCCCGGGCACCGGCTCGGCCACTCTGGCCGCCGGCCCCCTGGCCCGGCTCGATGCTCCGGGGCTGCTCGCCGCTCTCGATCGCTATCCCTACGGCTGCACCGAGCAGATCACATCCAAAGCCCTGCCGCTCCTCTATCTTTCCGAAGTGGCCGAAGCCCTGGGGCTGGGCCGGCGAAAGGCCATTCCCGAGCGGGTCAACCAGGCCATCGAAAGCGTGCTCAACAATCAATCGCCCAACGGCGCCTTCGGCCTCTGGCAGCCCGATCAGGGCGATATGTGGCTTGATGCCTATGTAAGTGATTTCCTTTCGCGCGCCCGCGCCAGAGGATATGCCGTGCCCGATACCGCCTTTCGCATGGCGATGGACAACCTCCTCAACCAGGTCAATTACTACGGCGATTTCGATGAGGGCGGGGAGGATCTCGCCTATGCGCTGATGGTGCTGGCGCGCGAGGGCGCCGCGGCAGTCGGCGATCTGCGTTATTACGCCGATGTGAAGCGGGACGCCTTCACGACACCTCTCGCCGCTGCGCAGCTTGGCGCCGCGCTCGCCTTCTACGGCGATCAGCCCCGCGCCGATCGGATGTTCGCACGTGCCGCAAGGCTGATTGCCCGTGCTGCGGCAGAGGGCGAGCCACCGATCTGGCGCGCCGATTACGGAACCGCGCGGCGCGATGCTGCGGCCGTGCTGGCGCTGGCGAGCGAAGCGGGCAGCACCATGATCGACCGCGATACGGCGGTGAAATTCATCGCCGCCGGCGGCGCGCCCGGAACCCGCTCCACCCAGGAAGCCGCATGGGCTCTGCTCGCGGCAAAGGCGCTCGTGGCCGATCCCTCGATGACCGGCTTCACGATCAACGGCTCGCCCGCCTCCGGCCCGCTCGTCCGCCTGATCGAGGATTATGCCGCCGCTGCTCCGCTCGCCATCACGAACGAAACCGGAAAGCGGAAGACCCTCACCCTCACCACCTTCGGCGTGCCCGAAAGGCCGCTCCCCGCCAGCGGCAACGGCTATGCCATCGAGCGGCGCTACTACACGATGGACGGCATTGAGACGGACATCACCGCCCCCGGGGGGATGAATGTGGGTACAAGGCTTGTTGCCGTGATCACGGTGCATCCCCTGAGCGCACGCGAAGCACGGCTGATAATCAACGATCCCCTGCCTGCTGGCTTCGAGATTGACAATCCCGACATTCTGCAGAGCGGGAATGTGCGTGCCCTTGACTGGCTGGAGTTGCCCGATAGCGTCCGCCACAGCGAGGCGCGCAGCGATCGCTTCATCGCTGCGGTGGACTGGTCATCCGACAAGCCCCTGCGCCTGGCCTATATCCTGCGCGCCACGACCCCCGGCGAATATCACCAGCCCCCCGCCAGCGTGGAGGACATGTATCGCCCCGAAATGCGCGCCCACAGCGATCCGGCCCGGGTGCGCGTGGTGAAGTGAGATGCGCCGCCGCGCCCTTCTTTTCGTAGCCCTGGGGCTCTTTCTCCTGGCGGCGGCGCGCGATGCCTTCGATGCCTGGATAGATGCCACGAAGCTGCCGCCGCGCGCGCTCGAAACCTCCGCCGAGATGCGCGATCGCAACGGGCATCTGTTGCGCGCCTTCATGGTGGATAACGGGCGCTGGCGCCTCGCCACCCGGCTCGGGGATGTGGATCCAGACTACATCCGAATGCTCATCGCCTATGAAGACAAGCGCTTCTACACCCATTCAGGCGTGGATCTCCTGGCAATTCTGCGCGCCGCGGGGCAGGCGATCGCAAACGGGCGGATCATCTCGGGCGGCTCCACGCTCTCCATGCAGGCCGCGCGGCTGCTGGAAGAAAGCGGAACGGGTTCTCTCGGGGGGAAGCTGCGCCAGATCCGGGTGGCGCTTGCGCTCGAGCGGCGCATGTCCAAGGATCAGATCCTGGAACTCTACCTGAACCGCGCCCCCTTCGGCGGCAATCTCGAAGGCGTGCGCTCGGCGAGCTTCGCCTGGTTCGGAAAAGAGCCGCGCCGCCTCACCCCGGCAGAGGCCGCATTGCTCATCGCCCTTCCA
>JALVEX010000364.1 GCA_027030435.1 Paracoccaceae bacterium | reverse complement strand
CAGGCGCAGGCGCCGGAAGCCGCGGGCCGGCCGGAAACCGATATCCTGATCGAGGATCCGCGCTGGGCGGCGCTGGGCCTCGGGGATCTCGCCCCGCGCGCCTTCGCCGAGGCGCTTGCCGGGCTCGGGCGCGATCCCGCCCGTTTCGCCGTCAGCCTGCTGGCCTGCGACGATGCCCGCATCCGCGCGCTCAATGCCGATTTTCGCGGCAGGGACGCTCCCACCAACGTGCTTTCTTGGCCCTCCGAGGAGCGCGCCGGAGAAGCGCCTGGCAAGCCGCCCGCTCTTCCCGAGCCTGCGCAGGATGGTCCGCCGCTCGAGCTTGGGGATATCGCCATCGCCTTTGATACCTGCGCGCGCGAGGCGGCGGCGGCGGGGATTTCCATGCAGGATCATGCGGCGCATCTCCTGATCCACGCGCTGCTGCACCTTCTGGGCTACGATCACGAGTGCGACGCCGATGCCACATTGATGGAAGGCATCGAGGCGAACACCCTTGCGCGCATGGGCATATCCGATCCATATGAGCGCTTCGGCGGGCCTGCGCCAGCCGATGCGGGCAGCGATCAAGGCGGGCGCGGGCAGCAATGAGTGGTGGCGCGGCAAGGCATGAAACAGGGGCCGCAATGGCCCGTAACACGGAAAAGGGATGATGGGCGAAACATCGGGAGACTCCACCGGCGGACCTTCTGGCGCGGCGCGGCGCGCGCATGAGGATCGGGAGCCTCCGCCCCGGGGGGCAGAGGCGGCAGCGGCAGCGAACGGGTCAGGTGGCAGCGGGTTTGTGAGGCGCGTGTTATCCCTGTTTTCGAAACACCCTGGGCCAAGGCCGCATGTGGACGGTCCGGGCGGGGCCGATGCGGCCGGAGCGCCCGGTGATCCCGGCACTTCTGGAGCCGCGCGCCCCGGCATGGGCAATCTCCTGCGCCTTCGGGTCGAGGATGTGGCGGTGCCGCGCGCCGAGATCGCCGCCGTGCCGCTCGATATCCGCAAGGATGATCTGGTGCAGGTGTTCCGCGAAACCGGCTATTCGCGGCTGCCGGTTTATGAGGAAAACCTCGATAACCCGGTCGGCATGGTGCATCTGAAGGATCTGGCGCTCAACCACGGCTTCAACGGCGGTGGCGGGCGTTTTGCGCTGAAGAAGCTCCTGCGCCCGCTTCTCTTCGTGCCGCCCTCGATGCCGATCGGGGTGCTCCTGCAGAAGATGCAGGGCAGCCGCATCCACATGGCGCTGGTGGTGGACGAATACGGCGGCGTGGACGGGCTGGTGACGATCGAGGATCTGATCGAACAGGTGATCGGCGAGATCGAGGACGAACACGACGTGGAGGAAGACAGCCTCTTCGTGAAGGAAGGGCCCGGCTGCTACACCGCCCAGGCGCGCACGCCGCTCGAGGAGTTCGAAGCCGAGATCGGCATGAAGCTTACCGATGCGGAGAGCGAGGAGGAGATCGATACGCTGGGCGGGCTCGTCTTCCTGCTGCTCGGCCATGTGCCGGCGCGCGGCGAGGTGGTGGCACATCCGAGCGGCGCCGAATTCGAGGTGCTGGAAGCCGATCCGCGCCGCATCAGGCGGCTGCGGGTGCGCCTGCCCGGCGCGGGGTGCAAGGGCGGGAAGGGCGGAAAGGGCGCGGCGGGGAAGAACGACCCCGCGAAGGCGCGCCGGGCGGATGCGGGGGGCTGAGGCCTTGGCCACGCCCCGCGCCCTTCGCCGATGGCGCCCCGGCTGGCGCTTTCCCGCCGGGATCGGGGCGGGCGCGGCGCTGGCGCTCGGCCAGGCGCCCTTCGCCCTTCTTCCCGTGGCGCTGGCCGGCCTGATCGCCGCCTTTCTGCTGTGGCGCGATACGGCCGGGGCATGGGCGGCGGCGCGGCTTGGCTGGGCTGTCGGGCTCGGGCATTTCGGGCTGGCGCTGGTGTGGATCGTGGAGCCCTTCCT
>JALVEX010000363.1 GCA_027030435.1 Paracoccaceae bacterium | reverse complement strand
CTCCGATCCCGCGCCCAAGATCCGCCGCGCTCATCCTCAGCCATTTCTCAGCCATCTTCGCTCCCCTTTCGCTTGTCGAGACGCTACCGCCGCCCGCCCGGATGGACAATCCCGAACAACCGATCAATAGTGCGACCGATGGAAAACGAGTCGGATATCCTCATCATTGGCGGCGGCCTCAACGGCCCCGCTCTGGCGCTCGCGCTCGCCGATCAGGGCTTCAGCGTGAAGATCATCGACGCGCTTCCCGCCGATGCCCGCGCGAGCGATGATTTCGATGGCCGCTCCTATGCCCTTGCCCTTGCCTCCCGGCGCCTGCTCCAGGGCATCGGCATCTGGGATCGCGTCGCCGCAGACAGCCAGCCCATTCTTGAGGTGAAGGTCACCGATGGCCGGGCCGGTGAAGGCCCCGCGCCCTTCATGCTGCACATGCACCACGGCGAGATCGAGGAAGGGCCGCTCGGCTACATGCTCGAGGATCGCTTCCTCTACCGCGCGCTGATGGAAGCCGTGGAGGCCAGCCCTGCCATCACGCTCCTTTCCGGCGAAAGGGTTGCCGATCAGGATACGTCCGGCCCGCGCGCCACCGTTACGCTTGCGGGCGGCGAGAGCCATTCCGCCCGCCTGCTGGTGGGCTGCGACGGCCGCCAGAGCGGAACCGCGCGGCGCGCCGGCATCCGCCGCCATGGCCATGATTACGGCCAGACGGCGCTTGTCTGCGCCATAGAGCACGAAAAGCCCCATCACGGCATCGCGCATCAGTTCTTCATGCCGCCGGGGCCGCTCGCCATCCTGCCGCTTCCGGGCAACAGGGTCTCCATCGTGTGGAGCGAAACCCATGAGAACGCCAAGCGCATCAACGCCCTTCCCGAAGATGAATATCTGGAAGTGCTGAAGCCCCGTTTTGGCAGCTTCCTCGGCAATTTCCGCCTCGCCGGCAAGCGCTTCACATACCCGCTCAACCTCACCCTGGCAGAGCGCTACGTCGCCCCGCGCGTGGCGCTTGTGGGGGATGCAGCCCATGGCGTGCACCCGATCGCGGGCCAGGGGCTCAATCTCGGCCTGCGCGATGTGGCTGCCTTTGCCGAAGTGCTCACCGAGGCCCGGCGGCGGGGCGAGGATATCGCCGCGCCCGATGTGCTCGCGCGCTACCAGCAATGGCGGCGGTTTGATTCCACCGCCCTTGCGCTCGGCATGGATGCGGTCAATCGCCTCTTTTCAAACGACAACCCCCTGCTGCGCCTCGGGCGCGATCTCGGCCTTGGCGTTGTCAATGCGCTCCCCGGCCTCAAGCGCCGCTTCATCCGCGAAGCCGCGGGCCTCACGGGCGATCTGCCCCGCCTGATGCGCGGCCGGCCGATCTGAAGCTCCTCTTGCGCTGATCTGTTCGGGGGCGAAGAGGCCGGCCCCTGCCATCATGCCGCTACAACAGGGAAGCAAGTCCGCTTTCGTAATCCGGATACAGCAATTCCACGCCAAGCTCCCGCTTCATGCGCTCATTTCTCACCCGCTTGGATTCCGCATAGAAATGCCGCGCCATCGGGCTCATCTCTGCGCTTGCGAAATCCTCTGCGGGCGGCACCGGAAGGCCGAGCAGATCGGCGGCCTTGGCGATCACGTCCTGAGGCGGGGCGGGCTTGTCATCGCATACGTTATAGATCGCGCCGGGCCGCGGGTTTTCCATCGATGCCTTCAGCACCCGCGCCAGATCTTCCACATGGATGCGCGAGAATACCTGCCCCGGCTTGATGATCCGCCGTGCCTTTCCCGCACGAAGCTTGGCAAAGGGCCCGCGGCCGGGGCCATAGATACCGGCCAGCCTGAAGATATGCAGGGGAAGGCCGCTTTCGCGCGCCAGTTCCTGCCAGGCCGCCTCCGCAGCCACCCGCCACCTGCCGCGCTCGGTTGTCGGTGCCAGGGGGGTTTCCTCGTCCACCCAGCCGCCGCCATGATCGCCATAAACGGCCGTTGTGGAAAGATAGCCTACCCATTCGAGGTGTGGCGTCGCGGCGGCGATCTCGCGCGAGAGCGACGACAGGACAGGATCGCCCTCCGCCGTTGGCGCTATGGAAACCAGCATGTGGCTGGCGGCCTCCATCGCGCGCCGAAGATCGGATCCGGGCCAGCGAATGATCTCCGTTGCCGCGCCTTCAGGGGCTGCGGGCTCCCGGCTTGTGCCGATCACCTGCCAGCCTTCGGAGAGCAGCAGCCGCCCCAGCGCACGGGCGCTGTAGCCATGTCCGAGTGAAAGGAGCACCTTCTGATCGCTCATGCGCCTTAATTGCGGGGGAAGGCCGGAAAATGCAATCCGCCTTTAATGTTACATATATCCATTTGACCTTGGGAATTTGTAACATATACTCCGCGCATACAATCCAGGAGGAAACGCAGCATGTATTCCCAGGGCCTGATCGGCGCTGACAGCCGGACCGGAGAATCCGAGGAGTTTCTCGAAGCCTTTCAGAAACGCATCGATGCCGAAGAGAAGATCGAGCCGAAGGACGCCATGCCAGAGGGCTACCGCCGCACGCTGATCCGCCAGATCGGGCAGCACGCCCATTCCGAGATTGTCGGCATGCTGCCGGAGGGCAACTGGATCACCCGCGCCCCCAGCCTGAAGCGCAAGGCGGCGCTGCTGGCCAAGGTGCAGGATGAGGGCGGGCACGGGCTCTATCTCTACGCGGCGGCCGAAACGCTCGGCGTTTCGCGTGAGCAGATGACGGAGGAGCTGCATTCCGGCAGGGCCAAATACAGCTCCATCTTCAATTACCCCACGCTCAGCTGGGCCGATATAGGCGCCATCGGCTGGCTGGTGGACGGGGCTGCGATCATGAACCAGATCCCGCTCTGCCGCTGTTCCTTCGGACCCTATGCGCGGGCCATGATCCGCATCTGCAAGGAAGAAAGCTTCCACCAGCGCCAGGGCTACGAGATCATGCTGACGCTCTGCCGGGGCACGCCCGAGCAGAAGGAAATGGCCCAGGATGCGCTCAACCGTTTCTGGTGGCCTGCGCTGATGATGTTTGGCCCCCACGACAAGGACAGCGCCCATTCCGAGCAATCGATGAAATGGAAGATCAAGCGGTTTTCCAACGATCAGCTGCGCCAGAAATTCATCGATGCCACAGTGCCCCAGGCCGAATATCTCGGCCTCTCCGTGCCGGACCCGGATCTGCGCTGGGATCCCGAGCTGAACGACGGCAAGGGCGGCTATCGCCATGGCGAGATCGACTGGGATGAATTCTGGCGCGTGGTGAAGGGCGACGGGGTGATGAACCGCGATCGCATCGCCGCCCGCCGCAAGGCCTGGGAGGAGGGAGCGTGGGTGCGCGAGGCGGCCCTGGCCCATGCAGAAAAACGGAAGGCTGCGATGGCGGCCGCGGAGTGAGGCGGGGGCCAGCCCCCGCACCCCGGGATATTTCAGGACCAATGATGAGGAAAGCGAGATGAAAGAGGAAACGCCGCTCTGGGAGGTGTTCATCCGGCCGCGCAACGGGCTGGCGCATCGCCATGTGGGATCGGTGCATGCCGCGGATGCGGTGCTGGCGCTGGATGCCGCGCGGGATGTCTATACCCGCCGGGGAGAGGGAAATTCGATCTGGGTCGTGCCTTCGGCGGCGATTACGGCATCGGATCCGGATCATGCCGATGAGACCTTCGATCCGACGGCCGACAAGATCTATCGCCACCCGACCTTCTATGACATTCCCGAAGATGTGGGGCACATGTGATGAAGGATGAAAATCTCTTCAATGCCCTGATCGAACTTGCGGACGATCATTCGATCCTTTGCCACCGCCTTGGCGAATGGTGCGGGCATGCGCCGATTCTCGAAGAGGATCTCGCGCTCACGAACATGGCGCTCGATCTGATCGGCACGGCGCGCAATCTCTATACATATGCCGCCGAGATCGAGGGCCGGGGCAGGAGCGAGGACGATCTTGCCTATCTGCGCAACGAGCGGCAGTTTCGCAATCTTCTCATGGTGGAGAGGCCCAACGGCGATTTTGCCCACACCATGCTGCGCCAGCTTTTCTTTGCCGCCTTCATGGAGCCCTACTGGCAAGCGGCGCTTGAAAGCCGGGATGAAACCCTGCGCGGGATTGCTGGCAAGGCGCTGAAGGAAATGGGCTATCACATCCGCCATGCGGGGGAATGGGTGATTCGGCTTGGTGACGGCACGGAAGAAAGCGCAGAGCGGATGCAGGCGGCGATGGAGGCCCTGCATATCTATGTGGATGAGCTTTTCCACAGCTCGCCCGCTGCAGAGGCAGCGGCCAAGGCCGGGCTCCTGCCCGAGCGCGGGGCGCTTCGCACCGCCTGGCTGGAGAACATCACCCCCATACTTGCCGAGGCCCGGCTAGAATTGCCCGAGGCCCCGAATCCGCAGATCGGCGGGCGCGCGGGGCTGCATGGCGAGGATCTCGGCCATATCCTGTGCGAGATGCAGTATCTCCAGCGCAGCCATCCGGGGGCGACGTGGTAAGCGCGCAAGAAAAGGCCTGGGCCGCCGCTGCCGCGGTGCCGGATCCCGAGATACCCTGCGTGACGGTTGCGGATCTCGGCATCCTGCGCGAGGTTGTCATCGAGGATGGCGTGGCCGTTGCCAGGGTATCGCCCACCTATTCGGGCTGCCCGGCCACCAGCTTCATTGAAGCGGCGATCGGGGAGGCCCTGCGGCGGGCGGGCTTCGAGGCGAGAATCGAGCGCGTGATGTCGCCCCCCTGGACGACCGACTGGATCACCGAGGAAGGCCGCGAAAAGCTGCGCGCCTACGGCATCGCGCCGCCTGCGGAAGGGAGCAACGCCAAGCGCGCACTCTTTGGCGAAACCACCGTTGCCTGCCCCCGCTGCGGCGCAACGGATACCGAGAAGATCAGCGAATTCGGCTCCACCCCCTGCAAGGCGCAGTATCGCTGCCGCGCCTGCTGCGAGCCGTTCGACCATTTCAAATGCATATGAAGCGAGGCCCGGCATGGATTTTTACGAACTGACGATCAGCGATGTGCAGAAACTCACCCCCGATGCCGTGGCGATCACCTTCGATCTGCCCAAGGGGCTTGAGGATGAATTCAGCTATCAGCCGGGCCAGTATCTCACGATCCGCCACATGCATGAGGGCGAAGAGCTTCGCCGCTCCTATTCCATCGCCTCCGCACCCGGCGAGCCGCTCCGGATCGGGGTGAAAAGGATCGAGGGGGGCATTTTTTCGAATTTCGCGCAGGGGCTCAAGGCAGGTGGCGTGCTTGAGGTGGCGCCGCCTGAGGGGCGTTTCACCCTTGGGAGCGGCAGGGAGCTGCTGCTTGTTGCGGCCGGTTCGGGCATCACGCCCGTCATCTCCATTGCCGCGCATGCGCTTGCAGAGGGGCGCAATGCCACGCTGATCCTCGGCAATCGCGATTCACGCCACATCATGTTTCGCGAGAAGCTCGAAGCTCTGAAAGACAAGCATCTGGCGAATTTCACCCTCATTCATGTGCTGAGCCGGGAAGAGCAGGATGTGCCGCTGCTGAACGGCCGCATCGATGGCGAGAAGATCGCGCGCCTTGCTGGCGCCGGAGTGATCGATCCCGCACGGCTGGAAGACGCCTATCTCTGCGGGCCCGGAGCCATGATAGATGACGTTGCCGAAGCGCTGGAAAAACTTGGCGTGGGCAAGGAGCACATCCATCACGAGCGCTTCCTGGCAGAAGGCGAGGCGCCGGTGGCGCGCTCCCGTCAGGCGCAGGAAGCGGCGCAGGCGGGTGTCGAGGTGGAAGTGATCCTTGACGGAGCCCATCGCCGTTTCACCCTGACGGAGGAAGATGAAACCGTGCTCGCCGCCGCCGCGCGCAACGGGCTCGAGCTGCCCTATTCCTGCAAGGGGGGGATGTGCTGCACTTGCCGCTGCCGGATCAGGGAGGGCGAGGCCGAAATGGCGCTCAACTACTCGCTCGAACCGTGGGAGCTCGAGGCCGGCTATACGCTCGCCTGCCAGACGCGGCCCAGGAGCAAGAAGCTGGTTCTCGATTTCGATGCCGCCTGAACTGGCGGGCGTGCCCTCTTATTTCGCGCTGTTCCGTTTCACCGGCACCGGCAGATATTCCACCCCGCCGCTTTGCTGGCGGGTGGGCTGCGGGTAGAGCTTCATCATTTCCATCACGTCCTTGGGAATGTCTGTCGAAACATTCAGCCCCATGGAGGCCGCTTCCGAAGCGGAAATCGGGTAATCATGCGTCCAGTGCCCTGTCGCCATCTTCCTGGCAAGGGCAGTGGCTTTCTGTTTCGAGAGCTTGCCATCCAGTAGCTCTTCGACCGTTTTCTCCACCTGCCGGATCGCCTTTTCACTTACATCGGCAAGAATCAAGGTTTCGTCGTCCACCTTTTCGATCGGCTTCTGCTTCACCGCCTTCAGGATCGAGGCCGCCGCCTGCTGTCCAAGCTGGGGATCTACGGGGCCGAGAACGGCATGCGGGCTCATCACGATCTCGTCGGCCGCGAGCGAGATCAGAGTGCCGCCTGACATCGCATAATGCGGCACGAATACAGTCACCTTCCCCTTGTGGCTCTTGAGCGCGCGAGCGATCTGGACAGCGGCCAGCACAAGCCCGCCGGGCGTGTGAAGGATCATGTCGATCGGGGTATCGGGATCCGTCATGTGGATCGCCTGAAGCACCTGTTCGCTGTCATGCACATCGATGTAGCGCACCAGGGGAAAGCCGAGGAAGCTCATGGTTTCCTGGCGATGAACCATGAGGATCACCCGTGAGCGGCGTTCTTGCTGCAGCTTGGCGATCTTGCGGGCGCGCTGGTATTCGAGCATCCGCCGCTGCATGACGGGCTGAAGCGCGGAAAGGATGAAAAACAGCCAGATAAGATCCATGCCCGTCATGTGCGGCTCCCCGTTTCGTGATTTGGTGAAGAGCTTACAGGCCTGCAACGAAAATGAAACCCAAATTTCGGCAGGGGTTCGAGATGGGGTTGCACCCACCGTGATTTTTTGAACAATTGGTCCATGGAAAATGCAAATCTCAAATCATGGCCCGAAAGCGCCACCCGGCTGATTGCCGTGGCTGCCGGGCGCGAACCTGCGGATATGGTGATCCGCGGCGGGAAATGGGTGAATGTCCATACCCGCGAAATTCTTGAAGACCACGATATCGCCATTGCCGACGGCCGTTTCGCCTATTGCGGCCCGGATGCCTCGCACTGCATCGGCGAGCGCACGGAAGTGATCGAGGCCGGGGGGCGCTACATGATCCCCGGCCTGTGCGATGCGCATATGCACATCGAAAGCGGGATGCTCACGCCGGCGGAATTCGCGCGCGCCGTCATCCCGCACGGCACCACGAGCATGTTCACCGATCCGCACGAGATCGCCAATGTTCTGGGCCTGCGCGGCGTGAAACTCATGCATGACGAAGCCCTGATGCAGCCGATCAACATCTTCACCCAGATGCCCTCCTGCGCGCCTTCTGCGCCGGGGCTTGAAACCACCGGCCATGAGATCACGCCGGAGGATGTGGAGGAAGCCATGGGCTGGCCCGGCATCATCGGCCTTGGCGAGATGATGAATTTCCCCGGTGTCATCGACGGGGATCCCAAGATGCTGGCCGAAATCGCAGCCACCCAGCGCGCCGGCAAGACGGTGGGCGGCCATTACGCCAGCCCCGATCTCGGCCCCGCCTTCCATGCCTATGCCGCCGGCGGCCCGGCCGACGATCACGAAGGCACCTGCGAGGCCGATGCGATTGCCCGGGTGCGCCAGGGGATGCGCTCCATGATGCGGCTCGGCTCCGCCTGGTATGACGTGGAAAGCCAGATCACGGCCGTCACGGAAAAGGGCCTCGATCCGCGCAATTTCATCCTGTGCACCGATGATTGCCATTCCGGCACACTGGTGAATGACGGCCACATGAACCGCGTGGTGCGTCAT
>JALVEX010000362.1 GCA_027030435.1 Paracoccaceae bacterium | reverse complement strand
CTTGCCGCAGCCCGAGGGGCCGAGAAGGGCATAGGCGCCGCCGTCCTGCCATTCGAGATTGATTTCCTTCAGCGCCCAGTCCTCTGCGCCCGAGGGGGAGGCGCTGTAGCTGTGGCGCAGGTTTTCAAGGGTGATCCTGGCCATCACGCGATCTCCTTTGCTTCCGGTGCGCCGCCCGCCGTGCCGGCCGGGGCAAGGGCGAGGCGGCCGTCGGAATGGAAATAGAAGGCGCGGCTCATGTCGGCATGCATCACGGTGCGCTGGCCGGGTTCGAAGGGATGAACGCCATGCTCCTGCGAAATCCAGTGTTCGCCGAAGGCGATGAAATGGACGATGCTTTCCGAGCCCGCGATCTCGGCCACCTTGACGGTGCTCTCGACGGCCACATCCGCCTCGCCCTTGCGCAGGGGCGAGATGTGATGGGGCCTGAGGCCGAGGGTGTAATCGCCATCGCCGAGCGCCTCCGGGGCCGGCCATCGGACGCTTCCTGCGAAATCGCATTCGCCGTTGTGGATGCGGATCGGCGCGGTGTTCAGCGGCGGCTCGGAGAAAACCCTTGCCGTGATCAGATCCTTCGGCTGGCGATAGACCCTTTCCGTGGGGCCGAAATCGGTGATCCTTCCCTTGTGCATGGTGGCCGTATGCCCGCCCAGAAGGAGAGCCTCGGTGGGCTCGGTGGTGGCATAGACGATCACCCGCTCGCGCTCGGCAAACAGGCGCGGCAGCTCCTCGCGCAATTCCTCGCGCAGCTTGAAATCGAGATTGGCGAGCGGTTCGTCGAGCAGGATCAGATCGCTGTCCTTCACCAGCGCACGGGCCATGGCGCAGCGCTGCTGCTGGCCACCCGAAAGCGCATCCGGGTAGCGATCGAGCATCGGGGTGATGCGCAGAAGCTCGGCGATGCGCCCCACGCGGGCACGGATTTCGGCCTCGGGCAGGCGCGCCACCCTGAGCGGCGAGGCGATATTCTCGAAAACGGTGAAATTCGGGTAGTTGATGAACTGCTGATAGACCATCGACACATTGCGCTTCTGCACCTTCTCGCCGGTCACGTCGCGGCCATTGAAGAAGATACGCCCGCCGGTCGGCTGATCGAGCCCGGCCATGAGGGTCATCAGGGTCGTCTTGCCGGCAAGCGTGGTGCCGAGCAGGATGTTGAAGCGCCCGGGCGCGAGCACGAGATCCGTCGGGTATATCCAGACCTCTGCGCCGACCGTCTTGCCGACATGTTTCAGTTCCAGTGTCATGTGAACGGATGCCCTTCTGCCCTTCCTTCGCCCCGCCCGCCCGTTACCGGCGGGTTTCGCATGATGGGGCAGCCCGGCCGCCATGATGGCCGCGCTGCCCCTTCGCGTAAGTGGTGATTACTGCTGCCAGCGCTTGATCAGCTCCTCATAGGCGATCGTTTGGCCCTTGGGCTTCTCATTGGCCAACTTGGGTTTGGGCGCCCCCGGCTTGTCAAGCCAGACCTGCGGATCAACCGGATCGTTGAGGCGCGGGCCGCAGCCATGATAGGTGCCGGCGGCCTCGTCGGCGCGCTGCATCCGGGCCATCACCTGATCCATCTGCTCGGCGAGGCGATCCATGGCCTGCTGCGGGGTGAATGCGCCGGAGTTCACGTCGCCGATATTCTGCCACCACAGCTGGGCGAGCTTGGGATAATCGGGCACGTTGATGCCGGTGGGCGTCCAGAGCACGCGATCGGGAGAGCGGTAGAATTCCACCAGGCCGCCAAGCTTCGGCGCGCGTTCGGTGAAGCTCTCGTCATTGATGGTGCTCTCGCGGATGAAGGTAAGGCCCACATGGCTCTTCTTCACGTCCACGGTTTTCGAGGTGACGAACTGGGCATAGAGCCATGCCGCCTTGCGCCGGTCAACCGGCGTGGACTTGAACAGCGTCCATGAGCCGGCATCCTGATAGCCGAGCTTCTGGCCTTCTTCCCAATAGGGGCCGTGCGGGCTCGGCGCCATGCGCCACAGCGGCATGCCGTTGTCGTCCACGGTGTTGTTGCCTTCCGATTTCGGCTTCACCATGTCGGCGGTGAAGGCGGTGTACCAGAAGATCTGCTGGGCCACATTGCCCTGGCTCAGCGCCGGAAGCGACTGATAGAAATCGTAGTCCGCGGCGCCCGGAGGGGCGTATTTGCGCAGCCATTCATCCCATTTGCGGATTGCATAGACGGCCGCCGGGCTGTTGGCGCCGCCGCCACGGCTTACCGATGCGCCGGAAGGGTTGCACGAACCCTTTTCCATGCGAATGCCCCATTCATCCACCGGGCGGCCATTGGGCAGGCCCTTGTCGCCCTCGCCGGCCATGGAAAGCCAGGCATCCGTCATCCGCCAGCCGAGATCGGGCGCGCGCTTGCCGTAATCCATATGGCCATAGACGCGCACGCCGTCGATTTCCTTCACGTCCTCGCTGAAGAATTCGGCGATGTCCTCATAGGCCGACCAGTTCACCGGCACGCCCAGCTCATAGCCGTATTTGGCTTTGAAGCGCTCCTTCAGATCGGGGCGGTCGAACCAGTCCTTGCGGAACCAGTAGAGATTGGCGAACTGCTGATCGGGCAGTTGCCAGACCTTGCCATCGGGCCCGGTGGTGAAGGAAATGCCGATGAAATCGTTTATGTCGAGGCCGGGATTGGTGACATCCTTGCCCTCGCCGGCCATCCAGTCGGTGAGGTTGACGGCGAGCTGAAGGCGCGAATGGGTGCCGATCAGATCGCTGTCGTTGATATAGCCGTCATAGAGGTTGCGGCCGGTCTGCATCTGGGTCTGCACCGCCTGCACCACCTCGCCTTCGCCCAGGAGCTGGTGATTGACCTTGATCCCGGTGATCTCCTCGAAGGCCTTGGCGAGCACCTTGCTTTCATAGGCATGGGTGGGGATCGTTTCGCTCAGCACGTTGATCTCCATGCCGGCGTAAGGCTTGGCGGCGTCGATGAACCACTGCATCTCCTTCAGCTGTTCTTCCTTGCTGAGGGATGAGGGCTGGAATTCCTCGTCGATCCATTTCTTCGCTTCCTCGATCCCGGCAAAACCCGGGAACGCCGAAGCGCTCAACGCCAGCACCGCGGCCGACGCCATCAGTATCTTCTTCATTTTCATCCTCCCTGTTACGGACGCGAATTATCGATTCAATTTGTCGCAGTTTCCGTGAAATGGATGGGATTATGAAAAAAATCGAAAATCAATCTTGTAAATTCAAAAAAAAGCGAAATAAACCGAAGCCAGAGTGAAGAAAGGTGATGAGAAAAATGGTGATGCTGCCCCCGCGCCAGATCGATATTCTGGAAATAGCGCGCCGCGAGGGGCGGGTGGACGTGGAGGGGCTGGCCGCCCGCTTCAATGTCACGCCCCAGACAATTCGCAAGGATCTCAACGAATTATGCGAGATGGAGAGGCTCCATCGCGTGCATGGGGGGGCGGTTTTCCCTTCTCATACGGTCAATCTCGCCTGGCAGCAGCGCCGCAGCCTCGCCGCCGAAGGCAAGGCGCGAATCGCCCACGCGGCGGCGCGCCTCATCCCCGACAATTCCTCCCTTATCCTCAACATCGGCACCACCACCGAGGCCGTGGCGCATGAACTGATTCGTCATGACCGGCTGATGGTGGTGACGAACAACCTGAAGATCGCGGCGATCCTCTCCGAGGCGCCGGGTGTCGAGGTGGCGATTTCGGGGGGGATGGTGCGCAAGGGGGATGGCGGGCTTCTGGGAGCGGCGGCGGTGGATTTCATGCGCCAGTTCAAGGTGGATCATGCGGTGATCGGCGCCTCGGCGATCGACGAGGAGGGCACGCTTCTCGATTTCGATCTGCGCGAGGTGCTGGTTTCGCGCGCGATCCTCGCCCAGGCGAGAAAGCGCATACTGGTGGCGGATTCCATGAAGTTCGAGCGCCGCGCGCCGGTCCGCATCGCCGGGCTTGAGGAGATCGACATCTTCATCACCGATCAGCCCCCGCCCGAGGATATCCGCGCGCTTTGCGAAGCGGCGGGCACAAGGCTGATCGTAGCCGCTGAGCAGGCAGAAGAGCACAAACGGGAAGGAGAGGCAGGATGAACGGCCAGGAAGATACACCCGCGCCGAAACGGCGCACATATGATCTTCTGGTGATCGGCGGCGGCATCAACGGCGCGGGGATCGCGCGCGATGCGGTGGGGCGGGGCTACAGCGTCTGCCTTTGCGAGGCGGGCGATTTCGCGCGCGGCACCTCCTCGGCCTCCACCAAGCTCATTCACGGCGGGCTGCGCTATCTCGAATACTATGAATTCCGCCTGGTGCGCGAGGCGCTGAAGGAGCGCGAGGTGCTCTGGCGCATGGCGCCCCACATCATTCACCCGCTGCGCTTCGTGCTGCCCTATCACAAGGGGCTGCGCCCGGCCTGGATGCTCAGGCTCGGGCTTTTCCTTTATGATCACCTCGGCGGGCGCAAACTGCTGCCGCCCACGAAAACCGTGAATCTGGCCGAAGGGCCGCTCGGTGCACCGCTGAAGCCGCTCTATTCCAAGGGGTTCGAATATTCCGATTGCTGGGTGGAGGATGCGCGGCTGGTGGTGCTGAATGTCATGGACGCCGCCGAGCGGGGCGCTGATATCCGCCCGCGCACACGGGTGGTGAGCGCGCGCCGGGCGGGCGATCTTTGGGAGGTGGAGATCGAAGCGGCGGATGGCGCGCGCGAGAAGGTGCTGGCGCGGGCCATCGTCAATGCCGCCGGCCCCTGGGTGGATCAGGTGCTTGCGGATGTCTTCGGGCGCAGGGATGCGCGCAACGTGCGCCTCGTGCGCGGCAGCCATATCGTGGTGCCGCGGAAGTTCGATCACGATCGCGCCTATATCTTCCAGAACGCCGATGGCCGCATCATCTTCGCCATTCCCTTCGAAGGAGATTTCACCCTGATCGGCACCACCGACGAGGATCAGGGCCACGAGCTTGGCGAGGTGAAGATCACCCCTGAGGAGATCAGCTATCTCTGCGCGGCGGCGAGCGAGTATTTCGCCGAACCCGTGCGCGAGGAGGATGTCGTCTGGACATATTCAGGCGTTCGCCCGCTTTATGACGACGGCGCCAGCAAGGCCCAGGAGGCCACCCGCGATTACGTGCTGAAGCTCGAGGGCGGGGCGGGGGAAGCGGCGCTACTCAACATCTTCGGCGGCAAGATCACCACCTATCGCCGGCTGGCGGAGGCGGCGCTCGGCAAGCTCGAAACGGTGCTTGGCGAAAAGGGCGCGCCCTGGACGGCACAAAGCCATCTGCCCGGCGGCGAATTCGGCCCGCTCGAATTTGCAGATGAAGTGGCGCGGCTGATGGAGGATTTCCCCTTTCTCGACCGCCCCCTTGCCACCCGCCTGACCCGCCTTTACGGCACCCGCGCGCGCCGCTTTCTCGGCCGGGCGGGGGCGCTTTCGGATCTCGGGCGCGATTTCGGCGCCGGGCTCAGCGAGGCGGAGGTGCGCTACCTGATCAATCAGGAATGGGCGCGCGAAGCCGATGACATCCTCTATCGCCGCACCAAGCTCGGGCTGCACATGACACCCGGGCAGCGTGAAGCCCTTGGCTCCTATCTCGCCGGGCAGGCGTGAGGGAGGCGGCGCGCGCGCGATTTCATGCCTCCGGCGGGGATATTTCCCGACCAGTGATGATGGCGGGTTCCGTTCAGCCGAAGAGGCCGGGATAATCGGGGTTGAAATCGGGGAAGACGGGGGCGAGATCCGGGGTGCCCATGTGGCGCGCCATCACCTCGGCCAGCACATGGCGGTAATCGGTGGTGATGGCGAGATCGGCGCCGTCGTCGAGAGCATCGTTCGAAAGCCCCGGCCAGCGGCCATACATGCGCCCGCCCTTCACCTCCCCGCCCAGCACCATCATCGCATTGCCGTGGCCGTGATCCGTGCCGCCCGAGAGATTGGCGCGCAGCCGGCGGCCGAACTCGCTCATGACGACAAGCGTGGTGCGGGCGCGGTGGCGTCCGAGATCGCGCCAGAAGGCCATCAGCGCGCTTGAGAGCGTTTCCGTCTGGTCGGCGAATTCGCCCTGCTGATCGTAATGGGTATCCCAGCCGCCGAAATCGACGGTGGCGACCCTGAGCCCCAGACCCAGCTTCACCGCCTGGGCGACCATCATCAGGCTTTCCGAGAGGGGATTGCCTTCGGGATAATCCACATCCGGCACATACGGGCCGAATTCCTCGGTTTCCTTGTTCCACAGCCTGTTTTCCAGGGTTTCGCTGAGCGCAAGCAGGCGTTCGATGGGCGCGCCGAGAAGCGGGTGATCGCCGAACCCCTGGCGCAGGCGGCGGCGCAGGAGGGGGGAGATCTCGTAGCCGGCGGCAAGGATCAGCTGTTCCATTTCCTCGGCCACGGCGACGATGCTTTCGGCTCCAGCCACGCTCTCGGGCGCCGCGGCGCCGACGGAGAGCGCGGGCAGGATGCCCTCGGGGCGCGCGCCGTCAAGCCAGCGGCCGAGCCAGCCGCTGCCCCCGCCGCGCGCGGCGCGTTCCATGCGGTCCTCGGCGTCGAAATGGCTGCGGGTGCCATCGTCGAGGCCGGCGGCGTGGACCACCGCAAGCTCGCCGGCGCCGTAAAGCTCGGCAAGGCCCTCGGCCTGCGGATGGAAGCGGAAATCGGAGTCCGCGATCGGGTTTGCAAGCGGGTGGCCGGCCTCATCGCCCTTGCGCAGCACGCGCAGGCCCTCGGGGCGGGCGGCGATGTAATCGGGATCAGCAGAGGGGGCGATCAGATTGAGCCCGTCGGCCCCGCCGCGCAGGAAGAGGATGATCAGGAGCGGTTCGTCCATTTTACTTCGCCCTCCCTAGCGAAACATGAACTCGGGCGTAAGCGCATTGGCCGCCACGAGCGATTGATTGAGCCATTCGATGGCATCCTGATCGAAATCGATTTCCGCGGTTTCGTCGAGTTCGAAAAATTCGAGAACCGAACGCCCGGCGCTTGCATCGGGCTGCATGAAGCGCGTCTGCCAGTGCCGGGCAAAATCACTGATGCGGCTTGCGCCGGGGGGAAGCCGGCGCAGGACCGGATCGGTGGCTTCCATCCATGCGTCATGCGCTTCGAGCGCGAGCCGGGTCATGGCGCTGAGCGCATTGGTATTGGCCCAGTGGCGCGAGGCATCGGAATGGCCGGTGGGCGGGCGCACCTGATGCTGGGTCCAGCCGGCGCGGGCCAGTTCGGAATATATGTTGTCATTCCGCGGGGCCGTTTCGGCGCCTGTGGCGCGATAGAGCGCGGCCACGAATTCGAACGGGCGGCGCAGCTTGGCTCTCGGGGTGGCGGTGAATTCCGGATGCAGAACGATGGCGCGCACGACCCGGGCGATCTGATCTTCGGCCTTGCCGTTGGCCATGAAGGTTTCCGTCACCTGCTGCAGATAGGCGGGGGAGGGATTTTCAATCCCCAGCCGGCGCAGCATCTTGCGGCTGATGAAGCGGGCGGTGCCGGGGTGGAAGGCAAGCAGGTCGAGCACGGTTTCGCCATCCTGCATCGGGGCGCTGTTGGCGGGCAGTTCGCGGCCGAGCACCCGCTTCTGATAGGGATCGTGCCAGCTTTCCGCATAGGCGAAGCGGCCGGTGCGTGGCGTGTACTGGCCCTCGTCGATCTCGCGGCCGTCGCCGATTGTCCAGCCGGTGAAGGCGCGCGCGACTTCATAGACATCCTGCTCGATATAGCCTTCCGCAAGCCCCTCGCGCGCGCCGGGCACATCCTGCCAGCGGCGATAGCGATCATCGAGGTAGTTTTCCGCCCCGAGCGTGTGCAGCTCCATCAGCTCGCGGGCATAGTTCTCGTTGGCGGGGCTGGCGCGGGATTCGTCATTGTTGAGATAGGCGAGCATGGCAGGCGAGCGCGCGACCGCGCCGAGCAGGGTGCGGAAATTGCCGAGCGCATGGCGGCGCAGCGCCAGATCGTGGGAAGGGAAGAAGACGGCCGTCAGTTCGTTCTTCAGGGCGTTGACGCTGAAATGCTCGTGCCAGAAGGCGGTGATCACCTCGCGCAGCTGCGCGCGGGCATGGACGGCGCGGATCAGCGAGGCGGCGATCACCTCCTGCGCCGGTCGCTCGCGCTCTTCAAAGGCGATCGGCTCATCGAAATCGAGAAGATGGAGGAGATTCGCGGGATCCTCGAACATGATCCCCATGGGCCGGTATTCGGAGAGGGCCTTCCAGCGCTTGCCGTCATCCGTCTGGCCGGCGTCGTATTCGATCAGAAGCTTCGTGCTCCGGATGCGGGTTTCGATCTCGGGCTCATGGGCGGGGAGGGAGAGCTGTTCGTCCAGCCATGCCTCGAGGCCGAGGCGGCGGAAATCATCAAGGCTTTCGGGCGTGGCGCCGTGGGTGAGGCGATCGAGCATGAGGCGGGCAGGATCGCCGGTGGCGGCATTGGCCTTGCCGGGCGCGCTCGCCAGGCTTTCGAGTGCGATCAATGCCGCGAGACCTGCCATGCGCTTGTGAAACGCCCTTCGCGTGATCCGATTTACCATGAGGTGCGCCTCCTCCCTCGTTATGCGGCGGTTTTCCCGCCCTGCCGCCACGCTAGGTGGCCCGGTGCATCGGTGCAAGCCGTGATTGGTTTTTCCGCGCTTGTCGGCCCATTTTCGCCATCCGCCGGCCGGCGCAGATGCCGGGGCAGGTGGTGCGGGCTATTCCTGTGGCTCGAAGCCTTCAAGCAGGTGGCGCAGGCCGAGCAGGGCGCCGGCGGCGATCGAGATCAGGGTGACGGGGGCGGACCAGGCCAGTGTGGCAAAGCCCGAAACCCCCTGTCCGATGGTGCAGCCCATGGCCACGATGCCGCCGATCCCCATCAGGGCGGCGCCGGTGACCTGCCGGCCGAGCTCGCGCGGATCCTCGCAGGCCTCCCACTGGAAATCCTGCCGGATCCAGGAGCCGATGAAGGCGCCCGCCATCACTCCGATGACGGAGCCGACGGAAAATTCGAGCCCGCCGGCCGAGGATGTCATCAGATAGAGGAGGGTGCGCCCGAGGGGGGCGACGAAGGTATGGCCCTGCACGAAGGTTTCGCCGAAGCTCAGGAAATTGAGATAGCTCGTGCCCCAGAAGGCAGAGATGATCGCGCCACCCACCGCCGCGGCCCAGAATATGCGCGCCGGATCGCGCCTCAGCCCCTCATGGGAAATCCCCCACAGGAAGAAGGCGGTGGCAATGGCAATCGCAATCAGAAGAGGGCTGAAGGGCAGGATGGCGGCGAGATCATGGGCAATGCTGTTGAGCCCCTCTGCGGGCTCCTCGGGAAACAGCCGCAGGCGCAGGCGCGAGAGGGGGCCGTTCAGCGTGATGAACCCGAACACGGCCATCACAACGATCATCACCATCGCCTTCAGATCGCCGCCGCCGAAGCGGGTGAGGGCGCTGTAGCCGCAATTGCCGGCCAGCGCCATGCCATAGCCGAAGATGGCGCCGCCGGCGATGCTGGCGAGCGGATTCCATCTGATCTGGTGGTAGATGGTGAGCGAAAGATCGATATGCCCCGTGGCAGCGAGCATATGGACACCGGCGATGGACACCCCAAGCACGATTCCCCACATCCGCAGCCTTGTCTGATCATGGCCGTAGATGGCGCTTTCGAGCGCTCCGAGCGTGCAGAAATGGGCAAGTCTGCCCGCAAGGCCCAGGACCAGCCCGCCGGCAAGGCCCAGCAGGGCGGCGGCTGTCTGGTGGGGCAGGAAATCCATCTGTTCCTCCTGGCGCGGGCCAGAAGGCCCGGTTCAATTGCTGGTTTCTGTTCCTTCGGGCCGGGCGCAGAACATCTGGTAGAGGAGTTCTATCGTCTGGCGTGCCTTGCCGCTGGCAAGGGAATAGTAGATGGTTTTGCCTTCGCGTCTATAGGAAACGAGCCCTTCGAGGCGCAGGCGGGCCAGTTGCTGGCTCACCGAGGCCTGGCGCGCATTGAGGAGGCGTTCAAGCTCGGTGACGGATTTCTCGCCGCCGGCAAGGTGGCACAGGATCATCAGCCGCCCCTCGTGGCCGAGGGCCTTGAGGAAGGAAGAGGCCTCGCCCGCATGGCTGACCATCTCTTCCGTTTCCACATCCGCGCCGGCAGCCTTGCCACCCGCACCTCCGCTCGCCCCGGGGCGCAGGATCTGTCCGATACCGTTTAATATTGTGTCCATCGTCTCCCGCTCCAATATTTGTGCCGTTTCCAGATGATCGGGGCAATATTTACGGCAGTTTGTTTGTACCGAAATGACATATGTCATTATTTGCGGATATTTTATACGCCTGCAAGTGCGGCCGGCGGCACAGGTTTTCATGTTCGCCGGCATCTGTCCGGCGGCTCATGATTGCGGATCCTTCCGCTTCTCTTCCGGCAGTTTCGCGATCAGGCCGTCGAGCATCCACCAGAAAAGCTCTTCGCCGGGATAGCCCTCGATGCGGCCGATTTCCGTGTTGTCGTCAAGCAGCACGAAGGTTGGTGAAAGATAGGGGCGCGCCTTGAGCCTGATGTCGTCCGGGAGGGGGCCGTCGATATTGATGATGGTGAGCGGTGCAATCCGCCCCTCACTTGTCTTGCCGTAGATCGGCTTGATCTCCGCCTTCCAGCGCTCGCAATAGTAACAGCCATGGCGATCGAACATGATCAGCCGCACATCGGCCGCGGCTTGGGTGGTGAGCATGATGACGCCGGCCATCATGCCGGTAAGCGCCTGGAAGAAATGAGCCATTGACCCGCCTCGCTGTTATATAACAATATCATAATGTGATTGGTGTGCGCCCGCAAGGTGCCCGCCCCGGGGCAGCAACACAATAACGCATCATGATGCACACAAGAACGTGAAGCGTCGCCGCCCGATGCGGCCCAGGGAAACAGCACCAGCCCGCCTTTATGGGGCCAGGAAAACGGATCTGTTGCAAGATGATGTTTGACATATCATACGGCGGAGCGGCCCTTGCCGGGATGCTTGCGTTCTTCACCCCCTGCGTCCTGCCGATGGTGCCATTCTATTTCAGCTACATGGCCGGGATATCCATGGCCGAATTGCGCGGCGCGGGGGGGATACCGCCCGGTGCGCAGCGGCGGCTGGTGATCTCGGCGGTGATGTTTGCCCTTGGCGTGACGACCATCTTCACCCTTCTCGGCCTCGGCGCAACGGCGATCGGGCAGGGCTTTCGCGAATGGATGCCGATGCTGAAATACGTGGCGGCGGCGCTGATCACACTCTTCGGCCTCCATTTCCTCGGCCTCCTGCGCATCCCGCTCCTGATGCGCGAGGCCCGGATGCAGAGCACCGCCGATCCCTCCACCGTGCTCGGCGCCTATCTCATGGGGCTGGCCTTCGGCTTTGGCTGGACGGCCTGTGTCGGCCCGGTGCTGGCCTCGATCATGTTCATGGCCAGCACGAAGGAAACACTCGTGCAGGGCGGCACATTGCTTCTGGTGTTCGGGCTCGGGATGACGGCGCCTTTCGTCATTGCTTCCTTCTTCGCGAGGCCCTTTCTCGCCTGGTTGCAGAAGCATCGCGCGGGTATGGCGCATGTCGAGAAGGTGATGGGGGTGATGCTGATCGTGTTCGCGATCCTGATCGCCACCGATTCGATGAATGAAATTTCGAATCAGCTGATTCGCTGGTTTCCCGCCTTCAGCGGGCTCGGCTGAGCGAACCGTGAAAATCCAGGGGAGGAAAGGACAGATGCGACAAATTATACCAATCCTCGCCATGCTCGTTCTGGTGGCCTTCCCGGCTCCGGCTGTCGAGCTTGGCGATGACGGGCTGCACAAGCCGGCCTGGCTTCATGCCACCTTCAAGGACATGCGCGAGGATCTCGAGCAGGCCCGTTCCGAGGGCAAGCGGCTCCTGATCATCTGGGAGCAGCGCGGCTGCATCTACTGCACGAAGATGCACGAGGAGGTTTTCCCCGACCCGGAGATCGACAGGCTCCTGCGGGAGAAGTATTTCGTCGTCCAGATGAATCTTTTCGGCGATGAGGAAGTGACTGATTTTGACGGCACAAGCCTGCCCGAAAAGAAGATGGCGGTTCGCTGGGGCGTGGTGTTCACGCCGACGATGATGTTCATGCCCGAGAGCGTCCCGGACGGGGCGAAGGCAAGCGATGTCGCGGTTGTCACCATGCCCGGTGCCTTCGGCAGGCTCACCACGAAGGCGCTGCTCACATGGGTGCTCGAAAAGGGCTACGAGGGCGATGAGCACTTCCAGAAATACCTGGCGCGAAAGGTGGCGGAAGAGAAGGGATGAGCGCGCGGCGCATGCAACCATATGTTACATTCACAGAACAATATTTAATGTTGCAATGGCACGAGCGCTTCGCTTACTCTGGGCCACGTGAAATGAATTAGAGGGAGGAAACGCAATGAAGCGAGCTATGCTGAGCATGGCCATTCTGGTTGCGGGCACGGTTTCGGCCACGTCAGGCGAGATCGCGCCGGAAGATGTTGTCTTCAAGGACGGTGCAGTCGAAACCCCGCTGACCGACAAGCCGGGCGATCCGGCCAACGGGCGCAAGGTTGTCGGCACCAAGAAGCTGGGCAATTGCGTTGCCTGCCATCAGGTCAGCGAGATGAGCGATGTGCCGTTCCACGGTGAAATCGGCCCCTCGCTCGATGGTGTCGGGGATCGTTACACCGAGGCGGAGCTTCGGGCGATCCTTGTCGATGCGAAGAAGGTGTTTGATGGCACCATCATGCCCTCCTTCTACAAGACCGGCCCCTACATCCGCCCTGGCAAGGGCTTCACCGGCAAGGCGCCTGATGGCCCACTGCCGCCGCTGCTGACGGCTCAGCAGATCGAGGATGTCGTTGCCTATCTGAAAACCCTCAAGGAATGATGCCCTCGCGGGCACGTCTTTCAAGGAAACCAGGAGAGAATACATGGAATTGACGAGACGCAATGCACTGATGATCGGTGCTGGCGCCTTTGCTGCGACGCTGCTTCCCGTTGGGGCGTTTGCAACCCCCGAAGATACGGAGAAGGCGATCGCCGAATTCACCGGCGGCGCGGAAGTGGGCGAGGGCGGTATTACCCTCACCACCCCGGAAATTGCTGAAAACGGCAATACCGTTCCGATCACTGTCGATGCGCCCGGGGCCGTTGCCATCGCCATCTTCGCCGAGGGCAACCCGGAGCCGAAGGTCTGCACCTTCAATTTCGGCCCGCTCGCCGGCTCGCAATCGGCATCCACCCGCATCCGCCTTGCCGGCACCCAGAATGTGGTGGCCGTTGCCAAGATGGCGGACGGCAGCTTCGTGAAAACGGCAAACACCGTGAAAGTTACCATCGGCGGCTGCGGCGGCTGATCTCAAGGAGAGATAGAGAAAATGGCAAAAGGTGTTAAACCCCGCGTTAAGGTCCCGAAAAAGGCATCTGCCGGTGACGTGATCACGATCAAGACCCTGATCAGCCACAAGATGGAATCCGGGCGCCGGAAGGACAAGAAGACCGGCGAACTCATTCCGCGCAACATCATCAATCGCTTCACCTGCGACTTCAACGGGCAGAACGTGATCGATGTCGAGATGGGGACGGCGATTTCGACCAACCCCTATTTCGAATTCGAGGCGAAGGTGCCTGAATCGGGCGAGTTCAAGTTCACCTGGTATGATGATGACGGCTCGGTTTACGAAACCAGCAAGAAGATCACGGTATCCTGATACAGGCGCGAACAGCAGGGAGGAATGACATGAAGAACAGGGTGACGCTGAAAGGCGCATTCGGTGTGGCCGCGGCCGCTGTCACGATGGCAGCCGCGTCCACGGCTCTGGCGGAGACGGCACCGCCGATCAAGGATCTGATCATCAACGGCGAGGAAAAGATGATCGTCGTGGCCAAGCCGCAGCCGGGCGTTTCCAATCTGGATATGGAATATGACGGCTGGCTTTTCCGCAGCCCGGAAACCCAGGCTCTCCAGATGGATGATTTCGAAAACCCCGGCATGATCTTCGTCGAGCAGGCCGAGGAGATGTGGAACACCGCTGAAGGCTCGGAGGGCAAATCCTGCGCTTCATGCCATGGCGATCCTTCCAGCATGAAGGGCGTTCGGGCCACCTATCCGAAGATGTCCAAGTCTCTCGGCAAGCTGGCCACCATCGAGATGGAGGTCAACAACTGCCGCACCGAGCGCATGGGCGCCGAGCCGTGGAAATACACGGGCGGCAAGATGGTGGCGATGAATGCCCTTATCACCCTGCAATCGCGCGGCATGCCGGTGGATGTAAGGGTGGATGACTCCGTTCGCGCCAACTGGGAGCATGGCAAGGAAATGTATTACACCCGCACCGGGCAGCTGGAGCTTTCCTGCGCCAATTGTCATGAGGAGAACTATGGCGAGCGCATCCGCGCCGACATGCTGAGCCAGGGGCAGATCAACGGCTTCCCGGCCTATCGCCTGAAGAACGGTAAGCTCAACGGCATCCATGCCCGCTTCAAGGGCTGCGTGCGCGATACCCGCGCCGAAACCTACAAGCCCGGCAGCCAGGATTTCATCGATCTTGAGCTTTACGTGGCCACGCGCGGCAACGGGCTTTCCGTTACCGGCCCCTCGGTGCGCAACTGAAAACGGCAGCACGCCCGCCATCGCGCGGGCGTGCGCCATTCATGCTTTCTTATTCGTTTGTCCCTTTGAAAGAACCGCTGCGCACCGGGGAAGCCTTTCTCCGGACCGTGCTGCTACATGAACCAGTCAGGAGAGAGACAACATGATATCGCGCCGTGATTTTCTGCAGGCAACGGTTGCCGCATCCGCCATCTACGGGGCTTCGGGCGTGGGCAACTGGGCGAAGCTCGCCGCCCAGCAGGCGCTGACGCAGGATGACCTTCTGAAATTCGATACTTTCGGCAATGTGACCCTGATCCATGTGACGGACATTCACGCCCAGATGGTGCCGATCTATTTCCGCGAGCCGGAAATCAATCTCGGCGTGGGCGAGGCCAGGGGCAAGCCGCCGCATGTGACGGGCGAGGATTTTCTCAAGATGTTCAACATCAAGCCCGGCACGCCCGAGGCTTATGCGCTGACCTATCTTGATTTCGTGGCGCTCGCGAAAACCTATGGCCGCATGGGCGGGCTCGATCGCGTTGCGACCGTCGTCAATGCGATCCGCGCCGATCGCCCCGATGCGCTCCTGCTCGATGGCGGCGATACCTGGCACGGCTCCTACACCTGCCTCAAGACGAACGGGCAGGACATGGTCAACGTCATGAACAAGCTCAAGCCCGATGCGATGACCTTCCACTGGGAATTCACCCTCGGCTCCGATCGGGTGCGCGAGATCGTCGAGGGCCTGCCCTTCCCGGCCATGGGGCAGAACATCTTCGACAAGGAGTGGAACGAGCCCTCCGAGGATTTCGCCGATTACGAGATCTTCGAGCGCGGCGGCGCCAAGATCGCCGTGATCGGCCAGGCCTTCCCCTACATGCCGATCGCCAACCCGGGCTGGATGTTCCCCGAATATTCCTTCGGCATCCATGACGAGCGCATGCAGGAGATGGTGGACGAGGTGCGCGCCGAGGGCGCCGATCTCGTGGTGGTGCTGAGCCACAACGGCTTTGACGTGGACCGCAAGATGGCCAGCAGGGTGAAGGGGATCGACGTTATCCTCACCGGCCACACCCATGACGCCCTGCCCGAACCGGTGCTGGTGGGCGAAACCATCCTGATCGCCTCGGGTTCGAACGGCAAGTTCGTCAGCCGGGTGGATCTCGATGTGCGCGACGGCAGGATGATGGGCTTCCGCCACAAGCTGATCCCGATCTTCTCCGACGTGATCGAGCCCGACAAGGAAGTGGCCGCCGCCATCGAGGCCGAGCGCGCGCCCTACAAGGCCGAGCTCGCCGAGGTGCTGGGCGAAACCGACAGCCTCCTTTACCGGCGCGGCAATTTCAACGGCACCTGGGACGATCTGATCTGCAACGCCCTGATCGAGGAGCGCGAGGCCGATATCGCCCTCAGTCCCGGCTTCCGCTGGGGGCCGAGCCTCCTGCCCGGCCAGAAGATCACCCGCGAGGATCTGTTCAACGCCACTTCGATGACCTACCCCAACGCCTACCGCTCCGAGATGACGGGCGAGACGCTGAAGGTGATCCTCGAGGACGTGGCCGACAACCTGTTCAACCCCGATCCCTATTACCAGCAGGGGGGCGACATGGTGCGCGTCGGCGGCATGGGCTACCGAATCGACATCAACAAGCCCCAGGGCGAGCGGCTTTCCGACATGACGCTTCTCAAGACCGGCGAGCCGATTGCACCGGAGAAAACCTATGTGGTGGCCGGCTGGGCCAGCGTGCGCGAAGGCACCGAAGGCCCGGCGATCTGGGATGTGGTGGAAAACTACCTCGCCCGCAAGGGAACCGTGCATGTGGATCCCAACAAGTCGGTGAAGGTCGTCGGCGCCTGATCGCAACCTGCCTGACATGGCCTGCGGCATCACGCGCATGGACATATTCAGGTATCGAGATGTAACAAGAGGCCAACTTCGAAAAGGAGGAGGAGGCAATGACCACAGACAGCAATTCCGGGACAACCCGCCGCGGCTTTCTGAAAGCCGGGCTGGCGGCGGGAGGCGCGCTTGCCGGCGCCACCACGGCCGCCCGAGCGGCCGGGCCCGATCCGGCGATCACCGAGATCCAGCCATGGAACCAGGAAAACGGCGATCCTGTCGATGCAAGCCCCTACGGGATGCCGATCGAATACGAAAAGCACGTGAAGCGGCGCACCGTCAGCTGGCTGACGGCCGATCCGGTTTCGTCGATCAACTTCACGCCGCTGCATGATCTCGACGGCATCATCACCCCGAACGGCATCTGCTTCGAGCGCCACCATTCCGGCGCCGCCACCGTGGATCCCGAAAAGCACCGGCTGATGATCCATGGCCTGGTGGAAAAGCCGCTGGTTTTCACCATGGAGGATCTGCAGCGTTTCCCGCGTGAGAACCACGTGTATTTCCTCGAATGCGCGGCAAACAGCGGCATGGAATGGCGCGGGGCGCAGCTCAATGGCGTGCAGTTCACCCACGGCATGATCCACAACGTGATGTATACCGGCGTGCCGCTGCGCCTGCTGCTCGCGGAAGCCGGCGTGAAGCCCAATGGCAAATGGGTGCTGGCCGAAGGCGCCGATGCCGCGGGCATGAGCCGCTCGATCCCGATGGAGAAGGCGCTCGATGATTGCCTTGTCGCCTTCAAGATGAACGGCGAGGCGCTGCGCAAGGAGCAAGGCTACCCGATCCGCCTGGTGCTGCCGGGCTGGGAAGGCAACATGTGGGTCAAGTGGCTGCGCCGTCTCGAAGTGGGCGACAAGCCCTGGATGCAGCGCGAGGAAACCAGCAAATACACCGATCTCATGCCCGACGGGCGGGCGCGCATGTTCACCTGGGTGATGGATGCGAAATCGGTGATCACCAGCCCCAGCCCGCAAAAGCCGATCCTGCACGGCAAGGGGCCGACGGTGATTACCGGCATCGCCTGGTCGGGCCGGGGCACGATCCCGCGCGTGGACGTCACCATCGACGGCGGCAAGAACTGGCACAAGGCGCGCATAGACGGCCCGAGCTTCGACAAGTCGATCCACCGTTTCTACTTCGAGTTCGAATGGGACGGAAAGCCGCTTCTGCTGCAGAGCCGCGCGATCGACAGCACCGGCTATGTGCAGCCCACCAAGGACGAGCTGCGCGCCATCCGGGGCGTGAATTCCATCTATCACAACAACGGCATCCAGACCTGGTATGTGAATGAAAACGGCGAGGCGGAAAATGTCGAAATTTCTTGAGACAACACTCGCGGCCACCACGGCGGCGCTGGTTCTGGCCGCGCCTGCCTCGGCCGAAAAGTTCAACCTCGGGCGCGAGGCTATTCCCGAAGAGGTCGCGGCCTGGGATATCGATGTGCGCCCCGATGGCCTCGGCCTGCCCGAAGGCCGCGGCACGGTGGCTGAGGGCGAGGAGATTTTCGCCGAGAAATGTGCCATGTGCCACGGTGAATTCGGCGAAGGGGTGGATCGCTGGCCCGTTCTCGCCGGGGGGCAGGGCTCGCTGAAGGATGAACGCCCCGTGAAGACGATCGGCTCCTACTGGCCCTATCTCTCCACCGCCTGGGATTATCCGCACCGCGCCATGCCGTTCGGTTTCGCGCGCAGTCTGACCGCGGATGAAACCTATGCGATCGATGCCTATCTCCTTTATGTCAACGATCTGGTTGACGAGGATTTCGAACTCAATCGCGAGAATTTCACCTCCATCCACCTGCCCAACGAAAACGGCTTCTACATGGATGACCGCGATCAGGTCGAGGTGCCGAAATTCACCCGCGAGCCCTGCATGGAAAACTGCAAGGAGAGCGTCGAGATCACGGCGCGCGCAGCGGTGCTTGACGTGACGCCGGAAGAAACCGCGGCGCGCAAGGCCGAGGAGGCGGCGAAGGCTGCCGCGCAGGACGAGGAAGCCAAGGTGGAGGAAGGCACCGCGGCCGGTGCGAGCGAAACCGTCGCTGCCGAGGAGGCAGCCCCCGCACCTGCTGCCGAAGCGGCGCTTGATCCCGAGCTTGTCAAGCGGGGCGAGAAGGTTTTCAAGAAGTGCAAGGCGTGCCATGCGGTGGGCGAGGGCGCGAAGAACAAGACCGGCCCGATCCTGACCGGCGTTGTCGGGCGGCCCGCGGCGAGCGTGGAAGGCTTCAAGTATTCCAGGGCGTTACGGGCCAAGGGCGAAGAAGGGCTCGTCTGGGATGAAGCCGCGCTCATTGAATTCCTCAAGAAGCCCAAGGCCTTCGTGCCGAAAACCAAGATGAGCTTTGCGGGCCTCAAGAAGGAAAAGGATCGCGAAGCGATCATCGCCTATCTGAAGTCGGTCGGGCAATGAGCGCCTGAAGAAGGGTTCGCATCCTCAGGGGTGCGTGCCTGCGGCTGACGAAAGAGCCATGTTGGCGGCAGGGGATGAAGCCGCAGGTCCGCGAGGCGGAACGGCAATGAGCAGATGTCCGGGGCCGGTGCGGGGAACCGCATCGGCCCCCGGCTTGTGTGGCACGGGCGGGATGGCGGATTGCGAGCCGGTGCACCGCTATGCCTGCCGCTTTTCCCTTTGCGCCTTCAGCAGCCGGCCTCGCCGCAGAACAGGCCATAGATCAGATCGATCATCTTCCGTGCCTTTGAATCCGCCAGCCGGTAATACATCACCTTGCCCTCTCGCCGGCAGGAGACCAGACCATCGGCGCGCAGGCGGGCAAGCTGCTGGCTCACCGCTGCCTGGCGGGTGGAAAGAAGCCGCTCCAGCTCCGTCACAGATTTTTCGCCCGAGCAGAGATAACACAGGATCATCAGCCGCCCTTCATGGCTGAGCGCCTTGATGAAATCCGCTGCCGCCTCGGCCTGCTGCTGCATGGTATCGGCATCAAGCTCGGTTGCCGTATCCTGCGTTTCTTCGCGAGCGGTGCTTTCCACGTGCGAATTTCCCTTGTTGTCAATTCCATTCCATTCCATTCCATTCGCTGGAGCTTCTATCAAATCATTTCGGGGATAGCGAGGGCATCGCGGATTCGTGAGGGGAACCGTTGCGCTCAGGTCCCTTCCGGCACGGGGAGGGTGCGGAGCGCACGGCGCAGGATCAGGATGCAGATGCCGATCAGAAGCGCCGAAAGCAGGAAGGGCGCGCCGGGCAGGTGCAGGGGCGCGGCGGGGCTGCTGAAGAAGGCGAAGGTCTGGGTCATGATAAGCGGCGAGAGGATCATGCCGAGAGAGCCGATGCTCGAAAGCAGTCCTTGCAGTTCGCCCTGCTGGTTCGCCGCCACACGGTGCGAGAGGATCGCCTGAAGCGCCGGTCCGGCGATGCCGCCGAGCGCGGAAAGGGGGGTGAGGGCAAGCACGATCAGCCCGTTCGGGATCAGCGCGATCAGGAGGAAGGAAAGGATTTCGATGGAAAATCCGAGGAAGACGGCGCCACGTTCGCCGAGCCGGGCGAGGATCGGGCGGATCAGCCAGCCCTGCACGAGCACCATCGAAAGGCCGAAGAGCGCGAGCGAGTATCCCACCATCGCGGGGGACCATCCATATCTTGCGCGGGTGAAATAGGCCCAGATCGAGGGATAGACGAAGAAGGCGATCTGATTGAGGAATACCACCAGAAGAAGGGGCGCGAGGCCGGGCAGGCGGGCGATATGGCGCAGGGCGCCGAGCGGATTGGCCCGGCGCCATTCAAAGGGGCGGCGCAGGCCCGCGGGCAGGCTTTCGCGCATCACCAGCCAGCCAAAGGCGAAATTGGCGGCAGTAAGGGTGGCGGCGGCGAGGAAGGGTGCACGCGGCCCGAAGCTTCCCAGCACCCCGCCCAGCACCGGGCCGAGCACGAAGCCGAGCCCGAAGGCGGCGCTGGTGAGGGCGAAGTTCTTCGCCTTTTCCCCCGGCGCCGAAACATCGGCCATGAAGGCGCTGGCGGTGGACTGGGTGGCGGTGGCGATGCCGCCGATGATGCGTGCGGCAAGCAGCAGCCAGATGGTGTTCGCCGTTGCCATCAGCAGGTAATCGAGCGTGACCACGAGGAGCGAGGCCAGAAGCACGGGGCGGCGTCCGAAGCGATCCGAGAGATTGCCGATCAGCGGGGAAAAGAGGAACTGCATCACCGCGAAGGACGTGGCCAGAACCCCGCCCCAGATCGCCGCATGGGCGAGATCCGTGCCTGTCACGTCGCGGATGAGATCGGGCATCACCGGCATGATGATCCCGATCCCCATGGCGTTGAGCACCAGGGTGATCAGGATGAACTGGAAGGGCAGGCGGCTCTTCTGCATGGGCGTTTCCTCTGTACGCCCATGCCAGTAGCAAACTGAACCGATCAGTTCAAATACTTTTCGCGATCCGGGCGAAGGCTTCCGCCTCGGCAGGGGCCTGGCCAAGCTGGGCTTCTGGCGCGAGGCGGGCGGCGAAATCCATCTCGGGCCAGCGTTCCCGCGCCAGATCGAGGAGTGGGCGCTCTTCGGCTTTTGCCTGCATTGTCATTGCCTTGACGGCCGCCTGCGCTTCGGGCCTTGGCATATGCTCGGCCAGCGCGAAGGAAAGCGCCTCGGCCAGCATCATGCCGCCGTCGGCCTCCAGATGGGCGCGCATCACATCTGCGCGGGGTGTGATCCCTCCCGCCAGATCCTCCGCCGCCTGAAGCGCGCGCCCGGCGGCCATCACGAGCGGTGGCAGGCTCAGCCACTCAAGCATCCAGGCCGCGCCGTCGCGCTGTTCGCGGTGCGGCACGGCGGCGCGCACGGCACTCTCCTGCGCCGCGGCGAAGCGCGCCAGCGTGACCAGAAGCGAGGGCAGGACGGGATTGGATTTCTGCGGCATGGTGGATGAGCCACCGCCCCCGGAAAGCGCCACCTCGCCGATTTCGCTGCGTGTGAGGATCAGGAGATCCTCACCCATCTTGCCAAGGCTCACGGTGAGGCCCGCGCACCAGCCGGCAAGCTCGCCGATGCAATCGCGCTCGCTGTGCCAGCTGCCTTCGGGGGGCTCGAGCCCGAGCGCCGAGGCCATCTCGCGCACCACATCCGGCCCCTTTTCGCCCAGCACCGAAAGCGTGCCGGCCGCGCCCGAGAGGCTCAGGCGCAGAAGCCGCGGGCGGCGTTCGATCAGCCGCAGGCGATGGCGCAGGAGCGGCCTGCCCCAGCTTGCCACCACCGCGCCGAAGGTGGTGGGCGTGGCATATTGCCCCCAGGTGCGCGCCGCCATCACGAGGCGGGCGTGCTCGCCCGCAAGGCCGCCGAGTGCGCGGATCAGCGCCACGAGGCGGGTATCCATCTTCGCCAGCGCTTGGCGCAGCCGCAGGATCAGCGCGGTGTCGATGATATCCTGCGATGTGGCGCCCCAATGCACGTATTGCGCATGTTCGGGTGCGTCCATCGCCTTGCGAAAGGCGGCAACAAGCGCCGGCACGCATACGCCCGAACGCCCCGTTTCCGCCGCCAGCGCCGCCGGATCAAGCTGGATCTCGAGGCTGGCGCGGTGGATGAATTCCCCGCTTTCAGGCGGGATGATGCCAAGCTTTCCCTGCACCTTGGCAAGCGTGCCCTCCACAAGGAGCATGGCGCGCAGCTCGGCGGTGTCGGTGAAAAGCGGGCGCAGATCGGGATCGGTGAAGAGATCGCGGTAAAGGGCGCTGTCAAACGGAGAAACGGCCATGCTCACGCACTCCCGAGGCAGAGGATTTCACGCGCCTGGGCCGGGCTGGCCACGGGGCGCTCGTATTTTTCGCAAAGATCAGCCGCGCGCTTCACCAGCGCGGCATTGGAGGGGGCGAGGGTTTCGCGATCGAGGCGGATGTTGTCCTCAAGCCCGGTGCGGGTGTGCCCGCCGGCCCGGATCGACCATTCATTGAGCAGGATCTGCCCCGGCCCCACGCCCGCGCCGCACCATTCGGCATCGGGCTCGAGGCGCTTCAACGTTTTCACGTAGAAATCGAACACCTCGCGATCCACCGGCATGGCGTTCTTCACCCCCATCACGAACTGCACGTAGAGCGGGCGCCTGAGGCGGCCGTCTGCGGCCATTTTCGAGGCCTGGAAGATGTGGGAAAGATCGAAGGCCTCTATCTCCGGCTTCACGCCGTATTTCAGCATCTCTGCCGCGAGCCAATCCACCAGATCGGGCGGGTTCTCGTAAACCCGGCTGGGGAAATTGTTGGAGCCCACCGAGAGCGAGGCCATGTCGGGGCGCAGGGAGAGCATCCCGCCGCGCGCCCTGCCGCTGCCGGAGCGCCCGCCGGTGGAAAGCTGGATGATCATGCCGGGGCAATGGGCGCGGATGCCCTCCATGAGGCGGGCGAAGCGCTCGGGATCGGAGGTGGGCGTGCCGTCATCCTCGCGCACATGGCAATGGGCGATGGCAGCACCGGCCTCAAAGGCTTCATGGGTGCTTTCCACCTGCTCGGCCACGGTGATCGGCACCGCCGGATTATGCGCCTTCTGCGCCACCGAACCGGTGATGGCCACGCAGATGATGCAGGGTTTGCGCATGGTTCAGATATCCAGGAAAACGGTTTCGTCCGCGCCCTGAATACGGATGTCGAAGCGGTATGTCACGCCCTCTTCGCGCTCGATGCGCCGGGCGATGAGGGTGGCGCGCCGGCGCGGATCGGGGATGGCACGAAGCACCGGATCGGCGGCATTGGCCGCCTCCTCCTCGGGGAAATAGAGGCGGGTGTGGAGGCCGATATTGATGCCGCGCGCCACCAGCCAGAGCGCGATATGAGGCGCCTGAAGCTGGCCGCGCGGCC
>JALVEX010000361.1 GCA_027030435.1 Paracoccaceae bacterium | reverse complement strand
CCATGCTGCCGCGCCTGATGGAGCGGATGCGGCTTCATGCGGGGCTCCTGATCGCGCTTCTTGCGGCTCTGGTGCTGCATGTGCTGCTGGCGCGCAGCAGCTGGGGCTTTCGCATCCGCGCGGTGGGCGAAAACGCCGCGGCCGCGCGCCACGCGGGGATCGGGGTGAACCGCACGCTTCTGGGCGTGGCGCTCGTTTCGGGCGCGCTCGCGGGGCTTGCGGGGGTGAGCGAGGTGGCCGGGCTCAAGGGCTATCTCACCGCCGATCTCTCGCCCGGTTTCGGCTATGCGGGCATCGTGGTGGCGATGCTCGCCGGGCTCTCGCCCCTTGGCGTGGTGCTGGCGGCGCTGTTCGTGGCGAGCGTTTTCGTCGGCACCGACAGCATGAGCCGCGCCATGGGGGTATCGAGCTTTCTTGCCGATCTGGTGGTGGCGCTTTCGCTGATCTCGGTGCTGGTGGGGGGCTTCTTCACCCGCTACCGGCTGGTGTGGCGCGGGAAGGGTGCACGGGCATGATGGAATTTCTCGACATCTTCCTCAACGAAAGCTTCTGGACGGCGAGCCTGCGCATCGCCACGCCGCTCATCTTCGGCGTGCTCGGCGCGCTTTTGTGCGAGCGCGCGGGCGTGCTCAATCTCGGCATCGAGGGGATCTTCGTGGTCGGCGCGATGGCGGGGTGGATGGCGGTCTGGATGGGGGCTTCGCTCTGGGGGGGCGTGCTGGTGGCCGCGCTTGCCGGCGCGGCCTTCGGGCTTTTGCACGCGCTCCTGACGGTGCCGCTCGGGCTTTCGCAGCATGTCTCGGGGCTCGGGATCACGCTTCTGGCCACCTCGGCCGCCTCCTTCATCTACCGCACCGCGCTGCCGAATGTGAAAAGCCCGCCGCGCATCACCCCCTTCCAGCCGATGGACATCCCCGTTCTCTCCGACATCCCCTTCCTCGGCCCGGTGCTCTTCCAGCAGACGCCGCTGACCTGGCTTGCGCTCCTGATGGTGGCGCTGGTGTGGTGGGTGCTGGCGCGCACGCCGCTCGGGGTGGCGATCCGCGCCGTGGGCGACAACCCCGACGCCGTGGCCGCGCAGGGGCTTTCGGTTTATGCGCTCAGGATCGGCGCCGTGATGGCCGGCTCGGCGCTGATGGCGCTTGGCGGGGCGTTTCTCACCATGTCGGCCTTCGATGCCTTCTTCTTCGGCATGGTGAACGGGCGGGGCTGGATCTCGATCGCGCTGGTGATCTTCGCCAGCTGGCAGCCGGGAAAGGCGCTTCTGGGGGCGCTTCTCTTCGGCATGTTCGAGGCGCTCCAGGTGCGCCTTCAGACCCAGGCGGGGGCGGTGGTGCCTTCGCAGGTGTTCCTGATGGCGCCTTACGTGCTTTCGATCCTGGCGCTTGTATTCGTGGCGCGGCGGGCCGATTATCCGCGCGCGCTGCTGAAGCCCTGGTTCAAGGGGCAGCGGTGAGGGAATGGGGAGATGCGGGGGCGCTGCCCCCGCGCCCCCGGAGTATTTGCGCCAAGATGAAGGGAAAGGCAGTGGAGGAACGGGATGCTTGATCTGCTGGTGAAGGGTGCCACCCTGCCCGACGGGCGGCAGGGGATCGATATTGCCTGCGTGGGCGGCGTGATCGTGGAGGTGGCGCCCGGGATCGAGGCCGAGGCGCGCGACGTGATCGAAGCGGGCGGGGATCTCGTCAGCCCGCCTTTTGTGGATGCGCATTTTCACATGGATGCGACGCTTTCCTTGGGGCGGCCGCGGATGAATGTCTCGGGCACGCTTCTCGAGGGAATCGCGCTCTGGGGGGAGCTGAAGCCTCTTCAGAGCGTGGAGGAGATAAAGGCCCGCGCGCTGGCCTATTGCGATCTGGCGGTGAGCCAGGGGATCGGGGCGATCCGCAGCCATGTGGATGTGTGCGACGATGCGCTCAAAGGGGTGGAGGCGCTTCTGGAGGTCAAGCGGGAGGTGGCGGAGTATCTCGATCTCCAGCTCGTGGCCT
>JALVEX010000360.1 GCA_027030435.1 Paracoccaceae bacterium | reverse complement strand
GGCCGCACAAGGTAAACACACGCCCTTTTCCCATCCCGCTTCGTTCCACCCGCTCCCGGTCCGTTCAATCCTCCCCGGCGATGAACAGGATCTCGCCTGCGGCCTCCATTTCCCGGATCGCGGCGATCACCGCATTCATCGCCGCCTCGCCATCCTTCTGCTTCACGCTGCCCAGCTCGGCCATTTCCTCGCGCAACTGATCCGCCATGCGCTTGGACATGTTCTCGAGGATGAATTCCGCCTGCGCCTCGAGCCCCGACTGCATCGCCGCGGCAAGCGCCGTCACAAGCTCGGCTGGATCGAGAACACGGGTGATCTTCGGCACATCGCGCGGATCGATCCGCTCGGGAATGTTGGCGAATGTGAAGATCGCCTTCTTCACCTGCGCGGCAAAGGCCGGATCCTCGCTTTCGAGCCCTTCGAGCACCTCGTCGCGCCGGTTGGCGGGCGAGTAATTGAGGATCGCCCCCACGCGCTCCACCGGCCCTTCCTCGAAGATGCTTGTCGGCAGGCTGTCGAGCTCTGCCACGATCGCCTGCCCGATGCGCTCCACCGCCTCGGGGCTGACGGCGCCCGTCATCGACATCGCATAGGCGATGCGCCGCGCCTTCTCGCCGGGCAGGAGGCCGAGGATCTCGGCCGCCTTCGAAACATTGATCTTGGTGAGCAGCACCGCCCCCACCTCGATGCTTTCGCTCTCCAGAACAGGCAGGAGAACCTGCGCCTCGCAGCCCGCGATCCGCTCCCACGGATCGCCAACGCTCATCACCCCCGCCTCGCGGCGCAGCCGGGCGATGGCGCTCTCGCTCACCTTCCCCGAGAGCGCATCGAGCGCGCCCTGCAGGCCGCCCGGGAAGGCTAGCCCGATGGCTTCAAGCTCCGCGATGAACTCGCTCACCACCGCCTCCACGGTGGCCTTGTCGACAAGGCGCATGCTGCCGAGCTGGCGGATCAGCTCCTGCTGCTGCTCCTCGGGCAGGCCGGTGAGCGAAAGATCCGCGCCCGCATCGATCAGCAGCCGCACGATGATCGCTGCCTTCTGGCGCCGGCCAAGGCCCGCTCGCGCCCGCGCGCCCGCTTCCGGCGGCCCAGGATCGCCCGTTGCCTGCATCTCTCCCGCGGCGGGAAGGGAAAGCGCCGTATCCATGCATCTGCTCCCCTGTGGTGGATTCGCTCCCCGCACAGTCGCAGCGAATGGTTAAGGGCAGGCTTACGCGCGGCCTTTCCGTATCAGCGCCTTTCGGAGGCGGCGCTCACGTTTCGCCGAATACCCGGCGGAAGATCGTGTCCACGTGTTTGGTGTGATAGCCGAGATCGAATTTCTCCTCGATCTCCTCGGGCGTGAGCACCGCCGTCACCTCCGGGTCGGCCAGAAGCTCCTCCTTGAAATCCTTGCCCTCTTCCCACACCTTCATCGCGTTGCGCTGCACCAGGCGATAGGCATCCTCGCGGCTCACCCCCGCCTGCGTCAGCGCCAGGAGCACCCGCTGGCTCATCACCAGCCCGCGGAATCTCTCCATGTTGGCGCGCATGTTCTCGGGGTAGATCACCAGCTTGTCGATCAGGCCGGTGAGGCGGGCGAGCGCGAAATCGAGCGTGATGGTGGTATCGGGGCCGATCACCCGCTCCACGGAGGAATGCGAGATGTCGCGCTCATGCCAGAGCGCCACGTTTTCCATCGCCGGGATCACGCTCATGCGCACGAGGCGGGCAAGCCCCGTGAGATTCTCGCTCAGCACCGGGTTGCGCTTGTGGGGCATGGCCGAGGAGCCCTTCTGCCCCTTGGAGAAGAATTCCTCCGCCTCCAGCACCTCGGTGCGCTGCATGTGGCGGATCTCGATGGCGATGTTCTCGATCGAGCTGGCGATCACGCCCAGCGTGGCGAAGAACATAGCATGGCGATCGCGCGGGATCACCTGGGTGGAGATCGGCTCGGGCCTCAGCCCGAGCTTTTCGCACACATGCGCCTCAACCTTCGGGTCGATGTTGGCGAAT
>JALVEX010000359.1 GCA_027030435.1 Paracoccaceae bacterium | reverse complement strand
TCCACCGGTGGGGGCATGGTCTGCTTTTCGAGCATCTGGCGGATGGCCACGGTCAGGGTTTCGACCTGTCGCCGCAGTTCGGGCGTTATTGCGACGATCCGCCTGCGCTTGCTCTTGTGGTGATAGACCGCGCCTTCGGGCACGTCGTGGCCGGTCATTTCCTCCAGGCAAAGCGCCTGGGCGGCGAGCTGAATATCGTCATGCTCGCGGCGATGTCGCGTACCCTGCTTGTATTCGACCGGATAGGGCGTGCCATCCGGCAGGAACTCCACCACATCGGCCTTGCCGACCAGCCCGAGTCGCTCGCTGTACAGCGGCAGGGCACGCAGCACGCGGCGACCCGCCTCGACAGTGATCTCGCCACTGTCCACGCGCCGGTGCGCCCGATGACCACGCAGGGTGAACTCGTTGTCGTCGAAGCTCTGTTCCTGATGGATCAGAGCGCACTGGCGCGGACAGTAGCTGTAGTGCTGCAGCGCCGAGATCATGATGGGCTGTACCGTCTGCTCAGGCGGCAAACCGCAGAATCTCCAATTCGACGTTCTTGCCAGCCGATGCGGCTGCCTCGGCCTGCTCCATGACCCGCTCGGTGACCGCATCGCTCAGATAGTACTCGCCGCAGTTGTCACAGACTTCTGCGGGAACATCCTTGATCAGCAGTGTGATTCCATCGCGCTGCAAGGTGACGGTCACATGACCGGGGTGGGTTTCTCCCGTTTTGCAGATAACGCATTGCATCATTGCCTCCTGTTTCGGTAATCCGGGCTCCACAGTGCAGGTGATGGCCTGTAAACGGTCACTACGTAGCATGCCCCGGTTTGCGGGTCTCTTGCCAGGACGATATGAAGTACCTGTTCCGACTCCTTCCATAGCAAGAGATAACTCGGATAGGGGCTGTCATCGGGGTATGAGCGTATGATTTCGCCATTTTCGATGGCCGCGATCACATCGGCCCTGCGAATAGTGCGCTCGAACATTCTGGAAACCGCATGACCGCTGAATGTGATCGATGAACAGTCCAGCGCCATGTCAGCCCACCCGGCGGATCAGCTCGACTCCCTGGGGCAGATCGGCATCGTTCACCTGAACATCGTAGTCGGAAAAGGCCCGCGGCACTTGCACCCCCGGTTTCTTGGACACGGAAATGCGCTCGAACAGCTGGTGCGCGTGGGCGTTGCCCAGCTTGCTGTCGTGCTTGAACACATAAAGCCCCCGGGTGGCCATTTCCCCGCGGGCGGCGGAGCGGTCGTGTTCGAACATGTTTTCCAGTGCCTGCCAGAGGAGTTCGAGGTCGTCTTCGGAAAAACCGGTCTGGCCGGCCAGCGGCGCGGAGACGAAGCCGTGGGCGACGTAGAGGCCATAGGGGACAGTGTGCTTGCGCCCCATGGTGCGGTTGTCGCCTTCCTGCTTTTCCGCCTCGGCCTCGGTGGCGACTGCCATGCGGGTGATGGAGTGTTCCTGGGCGAAGATGGGGTCAATCGAGCGGGCGAAGGTAAGCTGCACGGGGCCGCGCACCTGGCCGCAGTTGACGCCGGTGGACATGACCGCGCCGAAGGTGCGAACGTCGAAGAAATTCTGGCACATCCAGTCGCGGGCCTCGTTCACCTTGTCGCCACCCTTGCGCTTTTTCGAATCGCCCTTGAGCAGATCCTCGGCGCCGATCGCAATATAGGCGCGCTCGTGTTGCTGATTCAGGATCGCCTTCTCCTTGACATAGATTTCATAAGGCGGCTGCTCTTCTTTGACCAGCCCAACGTAGTTGCGCACCTTGCGCTTGAGGCTGACATCGGTGACCAGCCCCTTGCCGGTCTCGGCATCCACGCGCGGCAGGTTGCCGGCATCCGGGTCGCCGTTGGGGTTGCCGTCCTTCACGTCGAACAGCAGTATGAAGTCATAACGGTTGTCGAGGCTCATTGATCGTCTCCTTGTGCGGTTTCGGGTTCACGTTTTCTGAAAAAGTCCTGGCGCTGGTGGTAGTAGCCGATGGCGAAGCGGCCCTGGTCTTCCAGCGAAA
>JALVEX010000358.1 GCA_027030435.1 Paracoccaceae bacterium | reverse complement strand
GGGCGGGGCCGTAATCCATGCTTTCGAAAATGTCTTTTACGGTCATGTTCTTATCCGATCGCATGGCGCCAGGAGGCGGAATAGGCGCCGGTTACATGATGTTCGAGCTGGCGCTCGATATCGCCCAGAAGCGAGCTTGCGCCGAAGCGGAAGAGATCGGGGGCAAGCCAGCGGGTGCCGAGCTCTTCCTTCACCAGCACGAGATAGTTGAGCGCATCCTTCGCCTTCGAGATGCCGCCGGCGGGCTTGTAGCCCACCTTGAAGCCCGTGAGCGCCTCGTAATCGCGGATCGCGCGCAGCATCACCAGGGAAACGGGCAGGGTGGCGTTTACCGCTTCCTTGCCGGTGGATGTCTTGATGAAATCCGTGCCTGCGAGCATGGCCACGCGGCTTGCGCGCGCCACGTTGCGCAGGTTGCCAAGCTCTCCGGTGGCGAGGATCGCCTTCATGTGCGCCTCGCCGCAGGCCTCGCGGAATTCGCACAGCTCATCGTAAAGCGCCTGCCAGTTGCCGGTGAGCACATGGCGCCGCGAAATGACGATATCGATCTCGCGCGCGCCCACCTTCACGCTTTCGCCGATCTCGGCGACCCGCAGATGAAAGGGCGAAAGGCCGGCCGGGAAGCCGGTGGAGACGGCGGCGACGGGAATGCCGGTGCCCTCCAGCGCCCGAACGGCCGTTGGCACCATCTCGTGATAGACGCAGACCGCTCCGGTGGTGATTTCGCCCGGCTTCATCCCGAGCGCCTCGAGGAGATCGGCGCGCACCGGCTGGCGGGCCTTGGCGCAGAGACGGCGCACCCGGCCCGGCGTGTCATCGCCCGAAAGGGTGGTGAGATCGATCAGGGTGACGGCGCGCAGTAGCCAGGCGGCCTGGTGCGCCTTCTTGAGGCTGCGCCGCCCGGGCAGGGCCTTCACCCGCCGCTCTATGGCCGAGGTATTGGCCTCTGCCGCAAGCACCCAATCCACATCGAGCGGCCGGCCTGCGTTGCGCGGCAGACGGATCTGCGGGAGGCCGGCGCCTTTCGCCCCGCCCATGCTGCGGTCCTGGCTCTTGCTCCTGATTGGCAATGACGCCTCCTTTTCTGGCCGCATTGACGGATGGTTTTCGGGGTATGGCACGAGGGGGCGCGAGGTCAAGAGGCGGGGCGGGCAACAGGCCCGCATTGATTCGCTCTTCCGGCGCAACATGCAGATGAAAGGCAGTCTTCCGTGGGTATTGTTGCCGGATAGGCATAAAATCGCATGTGTGATTTTATGCACAGTGTTTTCTCAGATTGTGAACAATGTTTCATTTGTTTCATGCCATGCGCGCGCCGGGTCCGATGGTGTCTGGCTCTCCGGGCTCTGGCCCGAATGTCCGGGCGTTGAAATGGGGGCTGTCAGTGACGGCTGTCCCGGATATGCGCCAATCCCGGCAGAAGGGCGGGAAGGGCATGACGATGGCAGATCCTGCGGGCCGGGTCACGGCGCTGGTCAGGGGCCGTCTCCTCTGTGCATATCGCCATGAAACCCGCGCATTCAATCACTGTATCGCATGGCGTGATTTCGCCCCCGCGAACCCATTTGAGATAGTGGTCCATACCTCCGGAGAACAATCGTCTGAAACGATGACTGATTTGTTTTCAAGAGGTTGTTCTTACCCGCGGGCATTCAGACCCACCGAAAGCGCACGATAGGCATCGAGCTCCTCTTCCGGCAGCGCGGCCAGACCTTCCGTTGCGTCATGCAGCTCCTGCACAAGGGCCTGGGCAAGTGCCTTTTCTTCCGGGGTGAAGGGGGGCTCCTCACGGGCGAAGAAGCCAAGCGTTCTTTCCTTGGGGCCGCCGACGGAAACGGCGATCCCGTGGCGCAGGCCGTGGCCGGCAGCCTCCTCGAGCACGCCATGGCGATCCTTGCTCTTCAGATCCGCCCAATCGCACAGCCCTGTATGGGTGAGCCCCCAGCGTATCGTTGGATCCTTCAGAAGCAGGCCGTTTGCTTCATAGTGATCGATCCACTCTTCAGGATAGGTCTGGTAAAGCAGCATGGGATTGCTAAAACGAATACGAACACCTATAGCGAAGACCCAATCCCCCGATGCAACCATGCGCTGCAGAATCTCGCGAATGTCTTTTGGTTGTTTCATGAAGGAACCGTAAGTGTGTGTGCGCCCCGAGGCAGAATAGTTAAGATTTCCGGTCATGTCTAACCCCTTGCTCGAGAGATGGGAACAAACTTATTGCGAAATTGCGCCCGCGGGGTGTTATATCGCGCTCTGGCTCGGATTTTATGCTCCTGAAGAGGAGCTGAATACCTTCCCCGCCGCCTGGATCGAGGAATACACCGTGCGTGGCCTCGCACTCGACGATCCTCTGATGCGCTGGGCCTATGGAAACGAGGGCGTGATCCGCTGGAGCGAACTGGCCCCGCTCGATCCTGCCAACGTTCTGCGCTCCTATGCCGCGCATGGCCTCACCTATGGCGCCGTGGCCTGCATTCCGGGCGAGAGCGAGCACCCCATGCGCAGCCTTGGCTTTTTCGCGCGCTCCGATCGCGAATTCACCGATGAGGAGATGCAGCGCCTGCATGAGGAGCTGCTTGCCGATCACAACAGCATGAAGGTTGAGGGCAATCTCACTCAGGCCCAGATCGATGCCCTTCGCCTGCTTGCCAGCGGCATGCGGCAGAAAGAAATTGCCTATGCGCTCGGTATATCGCAAAGTGCCGTCAAGGCACGGCTGAAGGGCTCGATCAAAAAGATGGGCGCCAAGACAGCCGCACAGGCCGCATCGATCGCATCGCGCAAGGGGCTGCTCTAGCTTCGGCGCGGGGCCGGGGCATGACGGCCGAGGCATGGAGCAACGCGCATGGATCTGATTGATCTCAGCACCGTTGACAGCAGCCCGGAGCATCATCAGATGTTCCTCGATCAGCTGTGCGACCGCCTCGGTCTCGATTACGGCTCCTATGCCACCACAAGCCCCGTCAGCGGGGCGGTGCAGGGCTATGCGAACTACCCCGATGCCTGGAAGATGCATTACATGCGGCGCAACCTGCATCTTGTTGATCCGACCATCCACCGTGCAGCCCTCAGCATCGCGCCTGTGGATTGGTCGCGCTTCCAGCGCGACGAGAAGTTCGAGGCCGTGTTCTGCGCCGCCAGTGATTTCGGGATTCCCGAGAAGGGGTTGACCATCCCCGTGCGCGGGCCTTACGGTGATCGCGGGCTGCTGAGCGTCACTCGCCAGTGCTCCGATGCGGAATGGAAAAAGCTCATTCCCGAGATCATCGCCCAGCTGCAGATGGCGGCTGTCCACATGCATGATGCGGTGATGCGCTCGGATGTGATCTCACGGGCGCTGCGCCAGCCGAAGCTTTCGGCGCGCGAGCGCGAGGTGCTGCAATGGGTGGCCGCGGGCAAGACGATGCAGGATATCGGTGATATCCTTCTGATCTCCGATCGCACTGTCGAGGTGCATCTGAGAAGCGCGCGCGAGAAGCTCGGCGCTCTCACCACGGTGCAGGCCGTGGGGCGCGCGATCGGCCTTGGGTTGATCTACCCGAAATAGATCGCCGATCTACCGGAAAGAGAAAAAATCGCCCAATGCGGGCATTTTACGGGAATACCCGTATAGCAGTTAACGAATTTTTCCCCGAATGTAGGTTTCAGAAACAAAAGGGGAAATGCCATGATCATTATCGTCGATTCACTGAACAAACACGAATATCCCGAGCTTCTCGATGCCATGTTCCAGTTGCGCGCTCGCGTCTTCGAGGGGCGGCTCGGCTGGGAAGTCAATGTCGTCAACGGGCGGGAGATCGATCAGTTTGATGATCTCGATCCCGCCCATGTGATCAGCGTGGATGAGGATGGCGATGTGGTGGGCTGCATGCGCCTGTTGCAGACAACCGGGCCGCACATGCTCTCGGACGTGTTCTCCTGCCTCCTTGATGGCGAGCCGCCGATCCGCAGCAGCCGGGTGTGGGAAGCCACGCGCTTTTGCGTGGACACGAAGAAACTCACCCGCGGCAAGCACCCGCGCTCGATCTCCTACGTGACCAGCGAAGTGATGATCGGTGCCTTCGAATACGGCCTCCAGGCGGGGATCAAGGACGCAGTGGCGGTGATCGATCCGGTGATGGACCGGGTTCTGAAGCGCTCGGGCAATGCGCCCTATGGCTATCTCGGAAGCCCCAAGCCCATGGGCAAGGTCACCGCCCTGGCGGCGCTGATGGATTGCAGCCAGCAGCGGATCAACAATATCCGCGAATTCTCCGGCATCCGCCACGATGTCTTCGCGCCGCAACCAGCCCTCAGCCTCGCGAGCTGAGCCAGGCCGGGCACCCACCAAATACCGAAAGCAAAGGGCGGCCTCCTGCCGCCCTCTTTCATTCCGCCACTCATTCCATCACTGGTTTCAAGATATCCGGGGGGCGCGGGACTGGGGCGTAGAATGACGGGCAGCTCCCGCTCCGGCGGTGCAGGCAGGCCGGATGGTTGGTTCGGCTGGATTTCTCTTTGCCCCGCCCGGAGCCTATCGCGCCTCGCGCAGCGTATCGATCATCAGCTGCACATTGTCCGGATCCGCATCCGGGGTGATTCCATGGCCGAGGTTGAAGATATGCGGCCCGCCGGCAAAGGCATCGCGAATGCGCCGCGTCTCGTCGATCAGCGCCTGCCCTCCCGTCACCATGTGTCGGGGCGCAAGATTGCCCTGCACGCAGCCATCCTTCTGCACATGCCGCGCCGCCCATTCAGCATCCACGGAATTGTCGAGCGCCACGCAATCGGCGCCGGTGGCGCGGGAAAATCCGATGTAGTTCTCGCCCGCCTCACGCGGGAAGGCGATCACCGGTATGCCCGGGTGGCGCCGCTTCAGCTCGCCGATGATCCGCTTCGCCGGCTCCAGCGCATAGGCGCTGAAATCATCGCCCCTGAGCGATCCCGCCCAGCTGTCAAACAGCTTCACCACCTCCGCCCCGGCCTCGATCTGGCGTGAAAGATATTCGATGGTGGCTTCGGTGATGCGCTCGAGAAGGGCCTCGAATGTGGCGCGGTCCTCCGCCTTCAGCCGGTGCGCAGGGCCCTGATCCGGCGTGCCCCGCCCTGCAATCATGTAGGTGGCCACCGTCCAGGGAGCGCCGGCAAAGCCGATCAGCGCGGTTTCCTGCGGCAGTTCCCGCGCCAGGATGCGCACGGTTTCATATACCGGCGCGAGGGTCTCGTGGATCTCCTCCACCGATTTCAGCGCGGCCAATTCGCCCGGGGTCGTGATCGTCGAAAGTCGCGGGCCTTCCCCTGCAACAAACCACAAGTCAGCGCCAAGCGCCTGAGGCACCAGAAGAATATCGGCGAAAAGGATCGCCGCATCAAAGCCGAAACGGCGGATCGGCTGGAGCGTCACCTCCGCCGCGAGCTCGGGATTGTAGCACAGCGAAAGGAAATCCCCCGCCTTTGCCCGCGTTTCCCTGTACTCCGGCAGGTAACGCCCGGCCTGACGCATCATCCATACCGGCGGCACATCCATCACCTCGCCGCGAAGCGCACGCAGAAGCTTCTTTTCCTCGCTCATGCCCATTCCTTTCCTCGTTATCCCGCACTCCCCCGAGTGCGCGCGGATGTCAAGCCGCAAGCTTTCCTTTTGGCGTTGTCAGGGCCTTATGCCGCGTCTATCAAGGGCAACATGAAACAGGATCTCCCCTCCCCCTCCCAGCCGCTCAGGATCGGCACCCGCGGCTCGCCGCTCGCCCTCGCGCAGGCCCATGAAACCCGCGAGCGTCTGGCCCACGCCTTCGATCTGCCACAAGCCGCCTTCGAGATCGTGGTGATCACCACCACCGGCGATCGCGTGCAGGATCGCCCGCTGAAGGATATCGGCGGCAAGGGGCTGTTCACGAAGGAGATCGAGGAAGATCTCATCTCCGGGGCGATCGATATTGCCGTGCATTCGATGAAGGACATGCCGGTGCTCCAGCCCGAAGGGCTGCTCCTCGATTGCTACCTGCCGCGCGAGGATGTGCGCGATGCCTTCATCTCCCCCCATGTCAAGAGCCTCGATGCGCTTGTGCCCGGCGCCGTGGTGGGCACCTCGAGTCTGCGCCGCAGCGCCCAGATCCTGCACAAGCGCCCCGATCTTCAGGTGGTAGAATTCCGCGGCAATGTTCAGACCCGCCTCAAAAAGCTCGAGCAGGGCATGGCCGATTGCACCTTTCTCGCCATGGCGGGCCTCAATCGCCTCGGTTACGAGGATGTGCCCCGCATCGCGATCTCGCCAGATGAAATGCTGCCCGCCGTGGCCCAGGGCGCAATCGGGATCGAACGGCGCGCGGGCGATGTGCGCGTGGCCGCCATGCTCGAAGCCATCCACGATGCCGAAACGGGCCACCGCCTCGCGGCCGAGCGCGCCTTTCTCGCAACCCTCGACGGCTCCTGCGAAACCCCGATCGCCGGCCTTGCCACGCTGCACGGGGATCACCTCCATCTGCGCGGCGAGATCCTGCGCCCGGATGGCAGCGAGGCACACGCCGGCGAAGAGCGCGGCCCCTTCGAAGACGCTGCCGAAATGGGCCGGGCACTTGCCGAACGCCTGAAATCCCTCGCCGGCGCGGATTTTTTCGACTGGATCGCCTGAGCCGCGCCGCTTGCGTTTCGCCTGTGCCCCTGTTCCCCATCACTGGTCTGCAAATATCCCCGCCGGAGGCAGGAAATTTCAGCTCTCCGGCAGCAGCTTGCCCGGATTCATGATGTTGTGCGGATCCACCGCCGCCTTGATCGCGCGCATCATCCCGAGCGCCGCGCGATCCTTGCGCCGGGCCATTGTGGCGAGCTTCGACAGCCCGATCCCGTGTTCGGCTGAAAAACTGCCCCCCAGTTCTGCCACCACATCCTCCACCATCCCGCGGATCGCATCGAGATGGGCCGGATCATCGCGCGTCGGATAGACAGCGTAATGAATGTTGCCATCGCCCAGATGCGCAACACTGATCGTTTCGGCCCCGGGATCAAGCGCATCGAGCCGTTCTTCCGCCCGCGCGAAGAAAGCCGCCACCCGATCGAGAGGGAGAGCGATATCATTGTCCACGATCGGCCGCCGGGTGAAGGTGATCTCGGCCGCCGCCTCGCGCATCGCCCAGAGATGCGCGCGCTGGCTTTCGGAATGGGCGATGACGGCATCAATCACCGCACCGTTTTCCAGCATCTCGCCGAGGGCGCTTTCCATGAGCGCATCGAGCGGCAGGCGCCCGTCCGCGCCCGGAATGGCCGCACGCGGGGAGGCCGAGGCCGCCTCGACAAGGATGTTCACCTCGTGAATCTGCGAAAAGGGCGGCTTCAGGTCGGGGCGGTGGCGGGCGAGGCTCTCCATATATGTTCCCGGCATGAATTCAAAGGCTTCCACCGCGCCGTCGCTTTCCTCCTGCAGGCGGTTGAGAAGCTCCAGCGCTTCTTCGAGCGAGGCCGACGCCACCAGCGCGGTGGCATGGGCGCGCGGGGCCGGCACCAGCTTCAGCATGGCAGCGGTGATGATGCCGAGCGTGCCCTCGGCGCCGATCATGAGATCGCGCAGATCATAGCCGGTGTTGTCCTTGTGGAGGGGGCTCATCAGATCCATCACCTCGCCCGAGGGCAGCACCGCCTCGATCCCGAGGCAGAGGGCGCGCGCGTTGCCGTAGCGAAGCACGTTCGAGCCCCCTGCATTGGTGGAAAGCACGCCGCCGACGGTGGCCGAGCCGCGTGCGCCGAAGGTAAGCGGGAAGGAAAGCCCCTCGGCTCCGGCCGCCTCATGCAGGCTGGCAAGCACCACGCCCGCCTCCACCCGCGCGGTGCGCGCGGCGCGGTTGATCTCCCGGATGCGATTGAGCCGCGAAAGCGAGATCATCAGCGCGCCCTCGTTCATGGTGGCGCCCGCAAGCCCCGTGTTGCCGCCCACCGGCACCATCGCCGCGCCTTGTGCGGCGGCGCGCTTCACGATCTCCGCCACCTCCTGCGTATCGCCCGGGCGCAGCACCGCGCGCGGGCGGCTCGTGTATTTGCCCGTCCAGTCCTTTGTGAAGGGGGCCATGTCGGCGCCCCGCAGCACGTGTTTTGCG
>JALVEX010000357.1 GCA_027030435.1 Paracoccaceae bacterium | reverse complement strand
CCGGCCGCATAGGCATGGCCGCGCGCGATCAGATCCTCGATCATCGCCACCATGGCGGGGATGTATTCGGTGGCGCGCGGCATGTGGGTGGGCTCGAGCGCGCCGAGCGCGGCCATGTCCTCGAGGAACCACGCGGTCGTCTCGCGGGTGATCTCGCCGATCCCGCGCCCCGTCTCGGCGGCGCGGGCGATGATCTTGTCGTCCACATCGGTGAAATTGCGCACATAGGTCACGTGCCCGGGGCCAAAGACGTGGCGCAGCAGGCGAAAGAGCACGTCAAACACCAGAACCGGGCGGGCGTTGCCCAGATGCGCGCGATCATAGACGGTCGGCCCGCAGACATACATCCGCACATTCTCGGGATCGAGAGGCGCGAAGGCCTCCTTGCGGCGGGTTTTCGTGTTGTGAAGTCTGATGTCGCTCATCTCATCCCTCGGGCCATGGCCGATGCCGCCCGGGCTTATCAATTTCGCGCTGGATTGGAAACGGAAAGAACGGCCCGGGTGACGATTGTCAGCCGGTAATGCAGCAAATGCGGATCTGGGTTCTGCTGTTCTTTTCCATGTGGCCAGACTAGCATCGGGGGCAGGATTGTCCAGCCCCGAAACTCTCAGCAGGGCATGCCACCCGCTCCCGCTCTGCTTGGCATGGGCCAGGCCGTGGCTATGGGCTGACAGTGCAAGCGGTATTGCGGACGAGCGAAAACGGTCTGTTCACGCCCCTTGCAGAGGGAATTTCTGGCGATGCGGTGGATGCCCTGCTAAAAGGTTGAGCATGAAAGCCCTTGTTCGCCTTCTGGCCGTTTTTCCTGTGCTGGCGCTGCTCCTGGCGATCCCCGGCCCGGCAATGCCCTATGAATATTCCGACATTCCGCCCCCCCTTGCGCGCAGAGTGCCCGTCAATGATCTGGGCGATGTGCTGAGCCCGGAAGGCGAAAAGCGGCTCGCGGCAATGATCCGCGAACGGCAGGCCGCGGGCCGGCGCATTGCCCTCATCACCATCCCCTCCAGCCATGCCTTCGGCGAAAGCCTCTATCTGCCGACGCTGGCGCGCAGGGTGCTGGTGGCGCGGGGCGTGGAGAAGGGGCGCTCTGTGGTGCTCATTCACGATGTGGATGGGCGCGCGCTTGCCCTCGCCCTTGGCGATGGTTTCACCGAAGCCGAGCGCGCCGAGGCGCTCGCCTATCTGCGGCGGCAATACCGGCCGAAGATCCGCAGCGGGAAGGCCGAGGCCGTGCATCTCGAGAGCTTCCCCGCGCTTCTGGATCTTCTGCCCGCGAAAGATGCCGCAGGTGGCATGGCCACGGAGGCGATGGAAGAGAGCCGCGACATCGCGCCGAAGACGGCGGCGAAAAAGCCCGCGAAGATGGGGGGCAAGCCGCGGAGCAGGGCAGCCGCGCGGGAAACCGAGCCTTCGCTCGATCCCGATGCGGTGATCAACGATCTGCCCGGGGTGCTCACGCGCCGGGCGAAAACCGGGATCCTCGAAATGATCGCACCGCGCCGGAAGGCGGGGCAGGATGTGCGGCTGGTGATCCTGCCCGACATCCCGGGCAATAATCAGCGCCAGAGCGCCCTCTCCCTCGCGCGCGAGGCCTTCGGAGAACTGGGGCTCGCGCAAAAGCCCCGCGCGATCCTGATCCTTCACGATCTGGGCAGGAACCAGGTGGTGATCATGCTTGGCTCCGGCTACAGCCGCGAGGAAAAGGAAAGGAAGCGCCGCATCGCCGACACCGCCTATCGCCGGCTGGTGCGAAGGATGCCGCCCGCCGAGGCGCATCTGAAGGGCATGAGAACGCTGCTCAACGCCCTGCCGGCCAGGCCCGGCGAAGGCGCAGCGCGGGCGGGCACGAGCGGGCGGGGGAGCGAAACGCCTGGCACCGTTCTGCACGCCCCTACCGAACCGGTTGATGAGCATAAGCCGCCCCTGATCCCGTGGAGCTGGGTGCTGCTCTCGGGGATCATCGGCTATGCGGGGATCAGGCTCCTTGAATGGCGCCGGAAGCGGCGCGTTCTCGCCC
>JALVEX010000356.1 GCA_027030435.1 Paracoccaceae bacterium | reverse complement strand
ACCTTACATGGTGGCACAGAGCGCGGTTACCATGCAGCTTCCCTTCCAGATTGCAGAGTTCACCGATTTCTATTCCGGGCGCCACCATGCGGAGAATGTGGGCGCCATGTTCCGCGGGCCGGAGAACGCCCTGCCGCCCAACTGGCTCCACATGCCGATCGGCTACAATGGCCGGGCCTCTTCGGTGGTGGTTTCGGGCACGCCGGTGCGCCGCCCCTGGGGGCAGGTAAAGCCGGCCGATGCCGATGCCCCGATCCTTGCCCCGAGCCGGCGCTTCGATTTCGAGCTTGAGATAGGCGCTATTATCGGCCAGCCCTCGAGCGGCCCGGTGACGGTGGCAGAGGCCGATCGGATGATCTTCGGCTATGTGCTGCTGAACGATTGGTCGGCGCGCGATATCCAGGCCTGGGAATACCAGCCGCTCGGCCCTTTCCAGGCCAAGGCCACGGCAACCTCCATAAGCCCGTGGATTGTCACCAGGGCGGCGTTGGAGCCTTTCCGGGCTTCCACGCCACCTCGCGAGGTGCCGCTCCTGCCCTATCTGCTGGAACCGGGCCCCATGCTCTACGATATCGATCTCGAGGTGGCGCTGCGCCCCGAAGGAAAGGCCGAAACCACGATCGCCCGCACCAACATGCGCGCGCTTTACTATTCACCGGCGCAGCAACTGGCGCACCATACCCTTTCAGGCTGTCCGATGCGGGTGGGCGATCTCCTGGGAACGGGCACGATCTCGGGCCCGGAGCGGGAAAGCCGCGGCTCCATGCTGGAGCTGAGCTGGGGGGGGAAAGAGCCTCTGACATTGCCCGAAAGCGGGGAAGTTCGCAGCTTTCTCGAAGATGGCGATACCGTGACCCTGAAAGGTGCGGCCCGGGGCGCGGGATACAGGATCGGTTTCGGCGAGTGCAGCGGCACGCTCTTGCCTGCTTCGCCGGCCGCTTCATGAGAAATGCGGCGGGCAGGAAAAACCGTGCCCTGCTATCATGGGAAAGAAGCTGTTGGAAACATGTCAGCCGGTAACTGCGGCAAGACAGGCTAAAAGGCGGGAAAGGAAGAAAATGGCCAAGGCATTTGCGTCACAGGGCGATCTTGAGGAAAAGAAGACGAGCTTCACCGAGATCGGCGAGGGGCTCTGGGCTTTTACGGCCGAGGGTGATCCCAATTCCGGCGTGATCATCGGGGATGACAGCGTGATGGTGATCGAGGCCCAGGCCACGCCCCGCCTCGCGCAGAAGGTGATCGAGGAAATCCGCAAGGTGACGGACAAGCCCATCACCCATCTGGCGCTCACCCATTATCATGCCGTGCGCGTGCTCGGGGCTTCCGCCTACGGGGCCGATCAGATCATCATGAGCGAGAAGGCCCGCGCCATGGTTGCCGAGCGCGGCAAGGAGGATTGGGAAAGCGAATTCCAGCGGTTCCCGCGCCTGTTTCAGGGCCATGAAAGCATCCCCGGCCTCACCTGGCCCACAACCACCTTCAGCGATCGGATGAGTGTCTATCTTGGCGAAAGACGGATCGATCTGATGCATCTGGGCCGTGCGCACACGGCCGGCGATATCGTGATTTACGTGCCGGATCAGAACGTGATGTATACCGGCGATATCGTTGAATACCGCTCGGCCTGTTATTGCGGCGATGGCCATTTTCGCGATTGGCCCGGCACGCTCGATGCCATTCGCCGCTTCGATCTCGATGCCATAGCGCCCGGGCGTGGCGATGCGCTGATAGGCAAGGAGATGGTCAACAAGGCGCTCGATTGCACCGAGGATTTCATCCGCTCGACCTATCGCCCGGCCGCGCGCGTGGCGCATCGGGGAGGAAGCCTCAAGGAGGCCTGGGACGCCGTGCGCGCCGAATGCGATCCCAAGTTCGGCGATTATGCGATCTATGAGCATTGCCTGCCCTTCAACGTGGCGCGCGCCCATGATGAAGCGCAGGGCATCGATACCCCCAGAATCTGGACAGCCCAGCGCGATCTCGAGATGTGGGAGGCGCTTCAGGGCTGACCCGGCAGAAAGGAGCCGCA
>JALVEX010000355.1 GCA_027030435.1 Paracoccaceae bacterium | reverse complement strand
GCCTTCGATGTGCTGATCGGCATCAACCTGCTGCGCGAGGGGCTCGACATCCCCGAATGCGGGCTCGTCGCCATACTGGACGCCGACAAGGAAGGCTTCCTGCGCTCGGAAACCTCGCTGATCCAGACGATCGGACGCGCCGCGCGCAATGCCGAAGGCAGGGTGATCATGTATGCCGACCGCATCACCGGCAGCATGGAGCGCGCCATCGCCGAAACCAACCGCCGCCGCGCCCGCCAGCTTGCCTACAATGAAGAGCACGGCATCACACCCGAAACCATCAGGAAGAACGTGGACGACGTGCTCTCGGGCCTCTACGAGGGCGATGCGGACATGGCCCGCGTCACCGCGAAGATGGACAAGCCGCTGATCGGCGCCAATCTTACCGCCCATATCGAGGGGCTGAAGGCCGAGATGCTGAAGGCGGCCGAGAACCTCGAATTCGAGGAAGCCGCCCGCCTGCGCGACGAGATCCGCCGCCTCGAGGCCGTGGAGCTTGCAGTGGCAGAGAATCCGCTCGCGCGCCAATCGGCAGTGGAGGCGGCGGTGGAAGAATCCCGCCGCGCCGAGGGCCGCTCGCAGGCCGGGCGCGCGGGCACGAAGGTCAGGAAGGGCAAGGTGCAGAGGAAGCCGCGGTTCTGATCGCCTCGGTGCGCCGTGCTTCGATCGCGGCGGCATGGGCATGATGGGAGGTGAGCGAGACGATCGGCTCGCCCCCCTTGCGCGCCCTTATCCGGGAGGCGGCACATGCGGCGGATCGGTGCTTCGGCGCTCATGGCGATACAACCCTTTGATCGATGAGGAGAATGCCGCCGAACTCGGCGGAAAGGAGGATGGCGGCGGGGGCTTCGAGCGCGCCTTCGAGCGGCGCGAGGCTTTCGGGATGAACGATATCGAGCCCGCGCAGGGTGGCGCGCGGCTCGGCCTCGATCATCGCGCGGATCGCGGCTTCGAGCGCCTCGATCGTGGCGCCTTCTCGCGCCATTTCTTCCGCCCTTGCCAGCGAACGGCTCAGCACCAGCGCCGCCGCACGATCCTCGGGCGAAAGGCGCACGTTGCGCGAGGAAAGGGCAAGGCCATCCGCATCGCGCACCGTCGCCACGCCAACGATCTCCACATCCATAAAGAGATCGCGCACCATGCGCCGGATCACCTGCAACTGCTGGTAATCCTTCTCGCCGAACAGCGCGTAATCGGGGCGGATGATGTTGAAGAACCTGGTGACGACAGTCGTCACCCCCCGGAAATGGCCGGGGCGCACCTGCCCGTGCAGGATATTGGCAAGGCGCGTGGTTTCGACGATGGTTTCATCACCCTCGGGGTAGATCTCGCCCACATCGGGCAGGAAGGCCGCATCCACACCCGCTGCGCGCAGCATGGCGAGGTCGCGCTCCGCATCACGCGGGTATTTCGCCAGATCCTCGGAATCGCCGAATTGCGCAGGGTTGACGAAGATCGAAACCACCACCCGATCGCCGAGTGCGCGCGCGCGCTCCACCAGCGCCATGTGGCCGGCATGCAGATAGCCCATGGTCGGCACCAGCGCGACGCTTTCGCCACCTTCACGCCAGGCATCGCTCAGAGCGCGGATGCACTCCTTTGTATGGCAGATTTTCATGCGCGTTCCCGTCTTGTTGCCGGTGCTTCAATATCCCGATTGCTGCAATGCAGCAAGAGCGCCGGCGCGCAGGGTGTCGTTTTTGGCCCGCAAGCGTCGGAGCGCGTTTGACGCCGGCCGCCCCTTTCCGGCATCAAGGAGGCAGGAATTCCCCGGGGAGGATCGGCAATGAAAACGCATGTTCGGGCACTTGTTGTGGGTGGCGGCGCTGTCGGCACCTCGATCGCCTATCATCTGGCGCGCGCGGGCTGGGAAGATGTGATGCTGCTCGAGCGCGACGAGCTCACCTCCGGCTCCACCTGGCACGCGGCGGGGCTTCTGCCCTATTTCAACATGTCCTACGCCACCACCCATATCCACGATTACTCCATCAAGTTCTACAAGACGCTCGAAGCGGAAACCGGGCTCGATGCCGGCTTCTCGGTGGTCGGCAATCTGCGCATGGCGCAGAGCCGCGAGCGGATGGATGAATACATGCTCTACGCCACCACCGCCGAAACCTGCGGCGTGCCCTATGAATGGCTCTCGCCGAAGGAAATCCGTGAGCGCTGGCCGCTGGTGCGCACCGAAGATCTGGTGGGCGCGCTCTATCACCCGACGGACGGCTACATAAACCCCGCCGATGTGACCATGGCCATGGCCAGGGGCGCGCGCCAGCGCGGGGTTCAGATCCTGCGCCGCATGCAGGTGGACAGCTACGAATGGACGGGCAGCGAATGGATCGTGCGCGGCCATGTGATGGGCGAGAAGGGCGGCAATCTCGTGCCCACCGAAGAAACCTTCGAGATCCGCGCCGAGCATGTGGTGACGGCCACCGGCAACCACGCCCAGCGCACCGCGCGGCTGCTCGGCATCAAGAGCCCGGCGATACCCGTTGAGCATCAGTATATCGTCACCGAGCCAGATCCGGCGCTTGTGGAATGGCGCGCGGCGGGCAATCCCGAGCACCCGGTGCTGCGCGATGCGGATGCGAAATGGTATGTGCGCGAGGAGCGCGGCGGCTGGATCCTCGGCCCCTACGAGAAGGGCGCGCCCGCGCGTTTCCTCTACGGCGTGCCCGACAGCTTCCGCGCCGATCTCTTCCCGCTCGATCTGGAGCGGATCGAAGAGGAATACATGTCCTTCATCCACCGCATCCCTTCCTCGGAAACGGTGGGCCTCAAGGACGATTTCAACGGCCCCATCTGCTACACCCCCGATGGCAATCCGCTGATCGGCCCGGCCCCGGGGCTTCGCAACATGTGGCTGGCCGAGGGCTTCAGCTTCGGCATCACGGCGGCGGGCGGCGCGGGGCATTATCTCGCCCAGCTGATGGTGGAGGGCGAGGCCGAGATCGACATGGCCAGCCTCGATCCCAAGCGTTTCGGCAGCTGGATCACCACCGAATATTCGGCGCGCAAGAACGAGGAGGCCTATGAGCATGTCTATATCCTCCACCACCCCGACGAGGAGCGCCCCGCCTGCCGCCCGCTGCGCACCTCCCCCGCCTACGATCGCCAGAAGGCGCTTGGCGCGCAGTTCGGGCAGGTCAACGGCTGGGAGCGGCCCAATTACTACGCCGAGCCTAGATTTGACGATACGGCGGCCCGCAGTTTCCGCCGCGGCGGCTGGTGGAAATACGCCGAGGCCGAGGCGCGCGCCATCCGCGAGGGCATGGGGCTGATCGACGCCACGGCATTTGCGAAGCATGTGGTGAAGGGGCCGGGCGCCACCGCCTTTCTCGAATGGTTCACCACCAATCGGCTGCCGAAGCCGGGGCGCATCAATCTCACCTACGCCCTCACCCCCACGGGCACCACGCGCAGCGAATACACGATCCTGCGCACGGGCGAGGATGAATATTACCTCATCTCAGCCGGCGCCTGGCAGGATTACGATGCCGACTACCTGAGGAAGGCGGCCGAGGACAAGGCCGGGGATTTCGGCTACATCGAGATTCAGGATGTCACCACGCAATGGGGCGTTTTTGCCATCGCCGGGCCGAAAACGCGCGACGTTCTGCGCGAGGTGATCCGCGACGCCGAGCCCGAAACCGCCCTTTCCAACAAACGCTTTCCCTGGCTCTCGGCGCAGGATATCGAGCTTGGCATGTGCCCCGTGCGCGCCATTCGCGTGGCCTATACGGGGGAGCTTGGCTGGGAGCTGCACCACCCGATCGAGATGCAGAATTACCTTTGGGATCTCCTGATGGAGGCGGGCGAAAAGCACGGGCTGAAGCCCGTAGGCGCGCGGGCGCAGAACTGGCTGCGTCAGGAAAAGAGCTACCGCGCTTTCGGCACCGAGCTTGGCCGCGATGCCACACCGCTCGAGGCCGGGCTCGATCGCTTCATCGATCTTGAAAAGGATTTCCTCGGCAAGGCGGCGATGCTCGGCCATGGCATCCGCAGCAAATGCGTAACCCTCCATGTTGACGGCCCCGAAGATGCCGATCCCTGGGGCCGCGAGGCTCTTTACAGCGGCGATGAAATGGTGGGGCGCCTCACCTCCGGGGGCTACAGCGTGGTGGCGGGCAGGAGCATCGCCATGGGCTATGTGCGCCCCGATCTCGCGGAGCCCGGCAGGAAGCTGAAGGTGAAGATGTTCGATCGGTTGTGGGAGGCGGAAGTGACGCCCGACAGCCCCCATGATCCGCAAAACATCCGTATCCGCGCCGATGGTTGACCGCGGGCAGGAACTTTCCTGCCTCCGGCAGGGATATTTGCGGACCATTGATGAGAGCCCGGTGGCTCAGGCCCAGGGGCCGTGCTGATCCTGCGCGCCATCGATGCGGGCAAAGCCGTGCTGGCCGAAGAAATCGCGCTGCGCCTGGATCAGGTTGGCCGTGCTGCGGCCCTGACGCAGGCTTTCGAAAGCGGCGAGCGCCGCGCCGAGGGCAGGGACAGGCAATTCCTGCAACATGGCGGAAGAAACAACCCTTCTGAGCGCGCCGCGCCCGTCGGCAAGGCGGGCGGCGAGGGCGGGGGCAAAGATCAGCTGGCCATGGGGCAGGCCTTCATGGGCGGCTGCGGCGATCTCGTCCAGCAGCCCGGAGCGGATGATGCAGCCGGCGCGCCAGATCTTTGCGATAACCTCGAGATCGAGATCCCAATCATGGGCCTCGCTGCCCGCGCGCATGAGTGAAAACCCTTGCCCATGGGCGATGATGCGCCCCGCCAGCAGGGCGTTTTCCATATCGGCCTCGAGAAGCGCGGGCGCGAGATCCTTCTGCGGCGGATAGAGCTCTTCGCCGGTTTTGCGCGCCGCCTTCATGGCCGACCACACCCGCGCATCCACCGCCGCCTCGATGGCCGAGGGCGCTTCGCCAAGCTTCAGCGCCTCGATCACCGTCCAGCGGCCGGTGCCCTTCTGGCCGGCGCTGTCGTCGATCACATCGACGATCCATTCGCCCGTTTCGGGATCGCGTGTCTGCAGGATCTTCGCGGTGATCTCGATCAGATAGGATTGCAGCGGGCCCTCGTTCCATGCCTCGAAAAGCCTGCCGATCGCATTGGCCGGGCGTTTCTCGCCATCGCGCAGGATGCCGTAGATCTCGGCGATCATCTGCATGTCGGCATATTCGATGCCGTTATGCACGGTTTTCACGAAATGCCCGGCGCCATCGGGGCCCACCAGCGCCGCGCAGGGCTCGCCGTTGAACCGCGCGGCAATGGCCTCGATCACATCGCGGACGGCATTCCAGGCGCGCTTCGGTCCGCCGGCCATGATCGAGGGGCCGTGGCGCGCGCCTTCCGCCCCGCCCGAAACCCCCATGCCGATCAGATCGATGCCCCTTTCAGCCAGGGCGCGGGCGCGGCGGCGGGTATCGTGATAATCGGCATTGCCCGCATCGATGATGATGTCGCCCTTTTCCAGATGTGGCACAAGCGCCTCTATCTGCTGATCCACCGCCCTTCCGGCCTTGATCATCAGAATGATGGCGCGGGGTTTTTCAAGTGCCGAAACAAGGCTTCCGATATCCTCGCACGGCACGAGATTTGCGGCCAGATCCCCGGCCTGTTCCATCAGGGCATGGATCCGCCCGGGCGAGCGGTTGTTGACGGCAACGCGAAAGCCCTTCTCGGCGATATTGAGCGCCAGATTGGCCCCCATCACCCCAAGGCCGATCAGCCCGATACGTGCCAGGTGCTCTTTTTCAGCCATGCCATGCCCTCCAATTCCTGCCGGAAGCTTAAGGGTATTCTGTTCGCATGCAAGCAAGATGCGCATCTGCCGCAGCAGTGCGGGCGATCATTCCATCACTGGTCCGGCAAATATCCCCGCCGGAGGCAAGAAATTTCTGCTCCGGCATTGCCGCGTGCCCGCGGTCAGACACCAAGGCACCAGCGCATCACCGCCTTTTGCGCATGCAGGCGGTTTTCTGCCTCGTCGAAGATCACCGAACGCGGACCGTCCATCACCGCGCTTGTCACCTCTTCTTCACGATGGGCGGGAAGGCAGTGCATGAAGAGCGCATCGGGCCCGGCCTTCTCCATGAGCGCTTCGTTCACCTGATAGGGCTTCAGGAGATTGTGGCGGCGCTGGCGGGTGGACTGGCTGTCATGCATCGAAACCCAGGTATCGGTGACGACAAGATCCGCCCCCTCCACGGCCTTCCCTGCATCCCGCTCGATCTCGACATTCGCGCCCTTCGCGCGCGCCAGCTCGATGAATTCCGCCTCCGGATCAAGCTCGGCCGGGCCGGTGAAGGTGAAATCGAAGCCGAACTGCCCGGCCCCGTGCAGGAAGGAGGCGCAGACGTTGTTGCCATCGCCGCACCACACCACCTTCTTCCCCCGGATCGGGCCGCGATGCTCTTCATAGGTCATCACGTCGGCCATGATCTGGCAGGGGTGGGTGCGGTTGGTGAGGCCGTTGATGACCGGCACGTCGGAATATTCCGCAAGCTCGAGCAGGATCGCCTCCTCGAAGGTGCGGATCATGATCATGTCCACATAGCGCGAGAGCACGCGGGCGGTATCGGCGATGCTCTCGCCATGGCCGAGCTGCAGATCGGCGCCCGAAAGCACCATGGTTTCGCCCCCCATCTGGCGCACGCCAAGATCGAAGCTCACGCGCGTGCGGGTGGAGGGCTTTTCGAAGATCAGCGCCACCATCCGCCCCGCGAGGGGCTGTTCGTCATCCGGTGCGCCGCGCGCGCGCCCCGCGCGGGCCTGTTTCATCCGCCTGCCCTCTTCGATCATGGATCTGAGATCGGCGGCGTCCGTCTTGTGGATATCGAGGAAATGATTCATGCCTTCAGCCCTTCGGAAATTTCGCTCGCCGCGCGGTCAAGCCTCTTCACGGCCTCGGCGATCTCTTCTTCACTGATGGTGAGCGGCGGCAGCAGGCGCACCACGTTATCCGCGGCCGGCACCGTCAGCACCTGCTCGGCGTGGCCCGCCTGCACCACATCGCTGTTTGGCACGCGGCAGACGAGCCCCAGCATCAGCCCCTGCCCGCGCACCGCCTCGAATACCTCCGGGTGCGCATCCACAAGCCCCTCGAGCTTCTGGCGCAGGAGCCCCGCCTTGCGGCTCACGCCCGCGAGGAATTCGGGATCGGCGACGATCTCCATCACCCTGTTGCCGATGGCGCAGGCCAGCGGGTTGCCGCCATAGGTGGAGCCATGCGTTCCCGGCCCCATGGCCGCCGCGGCTTCCTCGGTGGCCAGCACCGCGCCGAGGGGAAAGCCGCCGCCGATCCCCTTTGCCACCATCATGATATCGGGCGCGATCCCGGCCCATTCATGGGCGAATAGCCGGCCCGTGCGGCCCATGCCGCATTGCACCTCGTCAAGGATGAGGAGCGCCCCGGCCGTATCGCAAAGCGCGCGCATCTCGCGCAGGGCTTCGTCCGAAAGCGGGCGGATGCCGCCCTCGCCCTGCACCGGCTCGGCGATCACCGCCGCCACATCCGGCCCCATCGCGGCCTTGAGCGCCCCGATATCGCCGAACGGCACCTGGGTGAAGCCGGGGAGAAGGGGCGCAAATCCCCCCGCCAGCTTCTCGCTCCCGGCCGCGGCGATGGCCGCCGAGGAACGCCCGTGGAAGGAGCCCTCGAAGGCGATGATGCGGGTGCGGTCATGTTCGCCCTTCTCGTGGAAATGGCGGCGCGCCATCTTCACCGCCAGCTCGCAGGCCTCGGTGCCGGAATTGGTGAAGAAGGCGGTATCGGCGAAGGTCGCCTCCACCAGCCGGCGGGCAAGCTCCTCCTGCTCGGGGATGGTGTAGAGGTTGGATACATGCCAAAGCGCCGCCCCCTGCTCGGACAGCCGATCCACCAGCGCCGGGTGGGAATGGCCCAGCGCCATCACCCCGATACCGGCGGCGAGATCGAGAAATCGGCGCCCGTCGGCCTCAACCAGCCAGCTGCCTTCGCCCTTCACGAAGGAAAGCGGTGCGCGGTTGTAGGTGGGCAGAACGGGAGCGATCATGGGATGTTCCTCGGGGTCAGGGCCCGTTTGGTGCCAAAGCGGCGCGGGCGTGTCAATGTCAGGGAAGAGAGAAAATGCGCGATCGACGCGCGGGATCAGAC
>JALVEX010000354.1 GCA_027030435.1 Paracoccaceae bacterium | reverse complement strand
GCCCCAGTATTTTCTGCCGTCATGGAGCATGTAGTAGTTTTCCTGGGTGCCGCCGATGCCGGTCGTCTGCATGCCCATCGAAGCCGCGTAATCGGCGGCGCCAAGGCTCATTGCCTGCAGGCGGGGGCTGGCGGCGGCGATTTCCTCCACATGGGAAATGCCGGCGGCGCTTTCGATGATCACCTCGAGGCTGATCTTCTTTGCGCGCCCCTTCGCGGCCTCGATCGCGCTCACCAGCGCGTCCACCGCATAGATATCGGAGGCGTTGCCCACCTTCGGAATCATGATCTGATCGAGCCGCTCGGAGGCGTTTTCCAGGAGATCCACCACATCGCGATACCAATATGGCGTATCGAGCCCGTTGATCCGCACGCTGAGATACTTGTTGCCCCAGTCGATATCGCCGATCGCCTCGATCACGTTGCTGCGGGCGCTTTCCTTGTCGTCGGGGGCGACGCTGTCTTCAAGATCGAGGTTGATCACGTCCGCCTCGCTTTTCGCCATCTTCTCGAAGATCGCCGGGCGCGAGCCGGGGCCGAACAGCTGGCAGCGGTTGGGGCGGGCAGGGGGGCTTGGCTGGATGCGAAAACTCATGGAGAGGGACCTTCTGGCAAGGATGTTTCGTAATGGCTCATTGGCGGGATATTATATTGCGCCTGTGCCGGCAAGCGCGGAATGCTGCGGCGCAGCAGCAGGAGGATTCGAAAAATTTCCCGTAATATTGGAAAATACAGAATAATCTTCGGATATTTCTCTTTCCTTCGCAAAGAATGAAAGGATTTCGCATCTGACATGCCTCATTCTGGCCTCTGGAAAAGGGGGATGAAGATGACGGAAATCAAGAGGCCATATCTGCTCTTTCTGGGGGATGCGCCGGATCAGCTGGCGGCCAAGGTTGCGCAGGGTATTCGTGACTGGCGGCCGGAAAATGCGGTCGGGCAATATCGGATGGATGGCTGCGGCGCCGATGTTGGCCTGCCGGACATGAGCCTTGCCGAAGGCCGCGAGGCCGGGGCGCAGACCCTGGTGATCGGCGTTGCCAATCGCGGCGGCGTGATCTCGCAGGCCTGGAAAGGCGTGCTGCGCGAGGCGATCGCCCTTGGATATGACATCGCGAGCGGCCTGCACAATCTCCTGCGCGACGAGCCCGATCTCGTCGCTGTGGCGCGGGAGGCCGGGGTGCAGCTGCATGACGTGCGCGTGCCTGAAGAGGATTATCCGATCGCCAATGGCAGGAAGAGAAGCGGCCGGCGGTGCCTTGCGCTGGGGACGGATTGCTCCGTTGGCAAGATGTACACGGCGCTGGCGATGGACCGCGAGATGAAGCGGCGGGGGCTGAAATCCACCTTCCGCGCCACGGGACAGACGGGAATCCTGATCACAGGTTCCGGCGTGCCGCTCGATGCGGTGGTGGCCGATTTCATGGCCGGGGCCGTGGAGCAGCTGACGCCTGACAATGACCCAGACCACTGGGATCACATCGAGGGGCAGGGAAGCCTCTTTCACCTTTCCTATTCCGGGGTGACGATGGCGCTCATTCATGGCGGCCAGCCCGATGCGCTGATCCTGTGCCACGAGCCGACCCGCACCCATATGCGCGGGCTGCCCGATTACGCTCTGCCTTCTCTCGAGGCGCTGCGCGATCTGGCGCTGCCGATTGCCCGTGTGGCCAATCCCGATTGCGCCGTGGCGGGCATTTCAGTGAATACCCAGCACATGGGCGAGGATGAGGCGCTCGCCTATCTTGGCGAGGTGGAACGGCGCATGGGGCTGCCGGCTGTCGATCCCTTCCGGCAGGGAGCAGGGCGGCTGGTGGACGCGCTGCTCGCGATCTGAGACGATCGCGAGTGTGGCTGCTGCCGGATGCTTCCGGCGGGGATACTTGCCGACCAGTGATGAGGGATATGGCATGGAGATTTCTGTAAGGCGTGACGTGTTTCGTCTGGCGCGGGTGTTCACCATCTCGCGCGGCAGCCGCAGCGAGGCGCGGGTGCTGACGGTGCGGCTGCGCGATGGCGGGCATGAAGGGTGGGGCGAATGC
>JALVEX010000353.1 GCA_027030435.1 Paracoccaceae bacterium | reverse complement strand
GCGCGGGTTTCCTTTCTCGCGAATGCCCCCGGGATCACATCCCCAGCGCGGCCTTGATCTGCTGGATCACCGTGGCGACCATCTCCGGATTTTCGGCGGCTTTCGCCACCAGATCCTTCAGCATGGTTTTCTGATCAGGGGCGATATCGGCACTTTCGAGCAGCGCGGAGACTTTCGCAGCATCGAAATTCTGGGGATCGAGGAGCGATGCCGCGTCCATGGCACCCCCGGCCGCATCGCTTGCAGCCCCCATCGCTGCATTCGTGGCATCACTGGCGGCATCCGTCACCGCACCCGCTGCATCGCTGGCGGCATCCGTTGCGGCATCGGCGGCATTGCCGGCGGCATCCGTTGCGGCATCCACCACATTGCCCGCCGCTTCACTGGCCGCGCCAGCCGCATCGCTGGCAGCATCCTTCACGGCATCGACGGCATTGCCGGCCGCTTCACCGGCGCTTTCGACAGCATCGGCCGCCGCGCCGGCCGCATCGGAAGCCGCATCCTTCGCGCCATCCATCGCGCCCTCGCCGCCTTTCATGTAATACCACCCGCCGATGCCGAGCACCGCGAGCAGAAGGATAATGATTACTGATCTGTTCATGACAGAGCCCCCTTTATTGTGCGCCCTCATTGTGCCCCGCATTCCCCGCCATTGACAGGCGCGGGCCCCGGCACCCTCCAAAGCAGCGGCGAATTGCTCAAACCCATGCTTTTAGCGGGTTGAAACACGCCGCCCGCCCGTCTAATTTGCCAGCCGAAGACGCGAAGCAACCGAAGGAACAAAGCCATAGCCCGCAGACCTCACAATGCCCCGCCGCAGCGCGATACCGGACCACGCGCCAACGAGAGAATCACAGCGCCTGAAATCAGGCTGATCGGGGCCGACGGCGAAAACCTTGGCGTTGTTTCCCCCAGGAAAGCCCTCGAACTGGCCGACGAGGCCGGGCTCGATCTTGTCGAGATCTCTCCCAATGCCAATCCGCCGGTCTGCAAGATCATGGATTACGGCAAGTTCAAATACGAACAGCAGAAGCGCGAATCCGAGGCGCGCAAGAAGCAGAAGACGATCGACATCAAGGAAGTGAAATTCCGCCCCAACACCGACAAGCACGATTACGACGTGAAGATGCGCAATGTCTTCCGTTTCCTCGAAAACGGCGACAAGGTGAAGATCAGCCTGCGCTTTCGCGGCCGCGAAATGGCGCATCTCGATCTCGGCCGCCAGCTTCTGGAGCGGGTGGCGGATGACGTGGAAGAGGCCGGCATCGGAAAGATCGAGAACATGCCCAAGATGGAAGGCCGCCAGATGATCATGATGATCGGCCCGACGGGGAAGTAAGCCGCCGGGCAGAATGGCCGCCGCGATAGCCCGAAAACCCCGCCCGGCGCGGGGTTTTTTCTTTTCAGGAGCCATGCGCCCTGGCAGGATCGCCCCATGACAAAGGCGGTTTTCACCCAGAACCCGGACTCGCCCTATGATGATGTGCCGGGCCTGAAATACCACTTTCCCCGCAAGTATCTGGGGAGCGTGCGCAAAACCATTGGCGATTGGGTGATCTTCTACGAAGGCCGCGAGAATGGTGCCTTCGGCTATGTGGCGGTGCAGAAGGTGGCGGATGTCGTGCCTGATCCCACGCTCCCCGATCACTACTTCGCCATCATGGATCCCGCCACGCTCCTTGAATTCGAGCGTGTGGTGCCCCGCGCCCGGCCCGATGGCATGGCCTGGGAAAAATCCCTGCGCGGAGAAGGCGGGCGGCCGATGGCGGGCGGGGCCAGCACCTCCTCGGTGCGTATCCTGTCGGACGCGGAATTTGCAGGGATCGTGAATTACGGCTGCTCGGAGATCACGGATGCCGACGCCCTGCCCCGGGATGCCCCGCCTCCCGGAGCCGGCATGGCCGGCGCGCCCGGCATGGCCGAGGCTGCGGCCCCCTTCACCGGCCCCGCCGATCTGCTTCATTCACGCGATAGCATCCTGGTTTCACGCAAGAAGCGCGATCGGCAGTTCGCCCGCATGGTGAAGCGCGCCTATGGCGGGCGCTGTGCGATCAGCGGACTGAGCCTGCGCAACGGCGGCGGCCGGGCCGAGGTTCAGGCCGCCCATATCCGCCCCGTCAGCCACGGCGGCCCCGATTCCGTGAACAACGGCATCGCGCTTTCGGGCACGCTGCACTGGATGTTCGATCGCGGGCTGATCTCCGTCGCCCCAGACATGCGCATCCTCGTTTCTCACAACAAGGTGCCGCAGGACGTGGCTGAGCGGCTGATCGCGCCAGAACAAAGGCTGCTTCTGCCCGAAAACCCGCGCCATCACCCGCACCCGGAATACCTGCGCTATCATCGCGAGGAAATCTTCGGCCGGGGCGAGTAGCCACGCCAGAGCAGGAAAGGCCCTCCCGCAGGGCGAGAGGGCCTCATGATCCGCCGGACGAAATCCGCGTTCAGCCCAGGGCGGCTTCCACGGCCCGTTTCGTCATCACGCCCACCAGATGCGCGCGATATTCGGGCGTACCGTGGAGATCGCCGATCATGCCGGAAGGATCGGGGCTGAGCCCCTCGATCGCGGAGGGGCTGAAATCCTTCATCAGCGCCTGTTCCGCCGCATCCCAGCGGAAAACGCCATCCTCGCCCGCGCCCGTCACCGCCACGCGCACCACGCCGCCCCCGGCGGCCACGAACACGCCGGTGAGCGCGAAACGCGAGGCCGGCTGATCGAATTTCGCGTAGGCCGCGCGTTCAGGCATAGGGAAGCGCACCGCGGTGATGATCTCGCCCTCCAGAAGGGCGGTGGAGAACAGGCCATCGAAGAATTCATCCGATCTGATCTCGCGATCATTGGTGATGATGGTGGCATCGCAGGCCAGCACCGCCGCCGGATAATCGGCGGCCGGATCGTTGTTGGCGAGAGAGCCGCCGATGGTGCCGCGATTCCGCACCGCCGGATCGCCGATCCCGCCGGCAAGTGCGGCCAGCGCGGGGCAGGCCCCGGCCACTTCGCGCGCCACCTCCGCGTGGGTGGTGGCGGCGCCGATGGTGATCTCTCCATCGCCGATGGTAACGCCCGAGAGCTCGTCGATCCCCGAGAGGCTCACCAGCACCTCGGGCGCGGCGAGGCGCTGCTTCATGGTGGGGATGAGCGTCTGCCCCCCGGCAAGCGCCGTGGCGTTGTCGTCGCCCAGCGCCTCGATGGCCTCGGCCAGGCTGCGGGGCCTTGTGATGATCACTTCATACATCGCTTCTCTCCTCCTCAGCCCTGCATAGCCGCCCAGACGCGCGCGGGCGTCAGCGGCATGTCGATATGGGTCACGTCATGGCCGGCGCGCTGCAGCGCATCCACCACCGCATTGACGATGGTCGGCGGCGAGCCGATCGCCCCCGCCTCGCCGCAGCCCTTGACGCCGAGCGGATTGTGGGTGCAGGGCGTCTGGCAGCTGTGATCGACCGAATAGAAGGGCAGATCATCGGCCCGCGGCATGGCGTAATCCATGTAGCTGGCGCTCAGAAGCTGGCCGTCGTCGTCATAGACGCAGTTTTCCAGCAGCGCCTGGCCGATCCCCTGGCCAAGCCCGCCGTGCACCTGCCCGCTCACGATCATCGGATTGACGATATTGCCGAAATCGTCCACCGCGTGGAAGGAGCAGACATCGACCTTCCCCGTCTCGGGATCCACCTCCACCTCGCAGGCATAGGCGCCGGCGGGATAGGTGAAATTGGACGGGTCATAAAAGGCCGTTTCCTCGAGCCCCGGCTCAAGCTCCTCGAGCGGATAGTTGTGGGGCACATAGGCCGCCAGCGTCACATCCCCCCAGGCGACCGATTTATCCGTGCCCTTCACGGTGAACCGGCCGTCCTTCAGTTCGATATCGGCCTCGGATGCCTCCATCAGATGGGCGGCGATCTTACGCGCCTTGTTGATCACCTTCTCGGCCGCGCGCACCATGGCGCTGCCGCCCACCGCAAGCGAGCGCGAGCCGTAGGTGCCCATGCCCATCGGCCCCTTGGCGGTATCGCCATGCACGATCTCGACCTGCTCGGGATCGATGCCGATCATGTCGGCGATCACCTGGGGGAAGGCCGTTTCGTGGCCCTGGCCGTGGCTGTGGCTCCCCGTCATCACGGTGATAGAACCGGTGGCGTTGACGCGCACCGTGGCGCTTTCGTAGAGCCCGGCGCGCGCGCCAAGCTGGCCCACCAGATTGGAAGGCGCGATGCCGCAGGCCTCGATATAGCAGTTGACGCCGAGCCCGCGCAGCTTGCCGCGCTTCTTCGATTCCGCCGCCCGCGCCTCGAAGCCCTTGAGATCGGCGAGCTCCTCGAGCTTGTCCATGGTGGCGTGGTAATCGCCGGTGTCATAGGTGAGCGCCACCGGGGTTTCATAGGGAAACTCGGTGATGAAATTGCGCCGCCTCAGCTCGATCGGATCGATGCCGAGCTCGCGCGCGGCCTTGTCGATCACGCGCTCGAGCTGGAAGGTGGCCTCGGGCCGCCCGGCGCCGCGGTAGGCGTCCACCGGCACGGTGTTGGTGAACACCGCCTTCACGTTCACGTAGATGAGCGGCGTGGTGTAATTGCCGGCCATCAGCGTGCCGTGCAGCCAGGTGGGCACGCTTGGCGCGAAGGTGGAAAGATAGGCGCCCATGTTGGCCAGCGTATTGGTGCGGATGGCGAGGAACTTGCCCTCTTCGTCAAGCGCCAGCTCGATCTTTGTCACGTGATCGCGCCCCTGCGCGTCCGACATGAAGGCCTCCGAGCGCGAGGAGCGCCACTTCACCGGGCGATTGACCGCCTTGGCGGCGAAGGTGCAGAAGGCTTCTTCCTGATAGTGGAAGATCTTGGTGCCGAAGCCGCCGCCCACATCGGGCGAAACCACCCTGAGCTTGTGCTCGGGAATGCCGAGCACGAAGGCGCCCATCAGAAGCCGGATCACATGCGGGTTCTGGCTGGTGGTGTAGAGCGTGTGCTCGTCATCGGCGCGATCATAGACCCCGATCGCCACGCGCGGCTCCATAGGATTGGCCACCAGGCGCTGGTTCCTGAGCTCAAGCGTGGTCACATGCGGGGCGTTCCTGATCGCCTCGTCCACCGCCTCGCGGTTTTCCTCGACGAACCCCCAATCGAAACAGAGATTCGAGGAAAGATCCTCATGCACCTTCGGCGCGCCTTCCTCGAGCGCCGCGGCCATGTCCACCACCGGGGGGAGCTCCTCGATGTCAAGCTCGATCGCCTCGGCCGCATCACGCGCCTGTTGCAGGGTTTCGGCCACCACGGCGGCGATCGGCTCGCCCACGTGGCGCACGAATCCCTCCGCCAGCACCGGATGCTTGGGCTCCTGCATCGGCTCGCCGAAGCGGTCCGTCACCTGCCAGCCGCAGGGGATGCCGCCCACGCCCTCGAAATCCTTGCTGGTGAAGATGCGGATCACGCCGGGCATCTTCTCGGCGGCGGCGGTATCGATGCCGTTGATCTTCCCATGCGCCATGTCCGAGCGCAGGAAGAACACATGCGCCTGGTTGTGAATGTTGATGTCGTCGGTGTAATTGCCCTGTCCGGTCAGAAACCGCACATCCTCGCGCCGCTTGGTGCTGGCGCCGATGCCTCCGTCTGCTGGCATTCTCTTTCCTCCCTGAAATTCCGATGCGCCGGGCCGGTGCCCGCGCGCAGATCCTCGCGCCGCTTACTCGGCGGCGATCTTGCTCACATCCTGCCCGCTCGCGGCCATGATCGCCTTGACGATGTTGTGATAGCCCGTGCAGCGGCAGATGTTGCCCTCGAGATATTCGCGGATCTCGGCCTCGGTGGGCTTCGGATTCTCGGCCAGAAGCGCCTTGGCGCTCATCACCATGCCCGGCGTGCAGAAGCCGCATTGCAGCCCGTGGTGATCCTGAAAGGCCTGCTGGATCGCGCTCAGGGTGCCATCGGGCGCGGCCTCGCCCTCGATGGTGGCCACCTCCGCGCCCTCCGCCTCGACCGCGAACATCGTGCAGGCCTTCACCGCGCGCCCGTTCACATGCACCACGCAGGCGCCGCACTGGCTGGTGTCGCAGCCCACATGGGTGCCGGTCAGCTCCAGCGTTTCGCGCAGAAAATCCACCAGCAGTGTGTTGTCGGGCACATTCCCGCTTACCGGCGTGCCGTTCACGGTCATCGAGACCTCTGCCATCACATCCTCCCTGTCGTTTTCCGTTGATTCATCTGCAAGTAAACCATGCGACTTCCGAAATGCGAAGCGTTTTTCCCGGTGCCCGCCGGTTTTCGCCGCACCGGCGCGTTCCGCTCACCCCCGGCGCAGGCGGGCGGTGATCTCGGCCAGTATGGAAACGGCGATCTCGGCCGGCGTGCGCGCCCCGATGTCAAACCCCACCGGCGCATGGATGCGCGCAATCGCCGCTTCATCGAAACCCGCCGCCACAAGCCGCGCCACGCGCTTTGCATGGGTGCGGGTGGAGCCGAGGCAGCCAAGATAGAACACATCCGAGCCAAGCGCCGCCATGATCGCCGGATCGTCGATCTTGGGATCGTGGCTCAGCGTCACCACCGAGGTGCGCGGATCGAGGCCGAGCCGGGCCATCGCCTCGTCGGGCCAGTCATCAAGGATGGTTTCGCCGGGAAAGCGGGCGGCGGCGGCGAAGGTTTCGCGCGGATCGATCAGGGTCACGTCATGGCCCGCGATCCGCGCCATGGGCACAAGCGCCTGGGCGATATGCACCGCGCCCACCACGATCATGCGCAGGGGCGGATTGTGAATGGCGATGAAGGTTTCGCCATCCTCCATGAACCCCGAGCGATCGGCGCGGAAACGCTCCGGAAATTCCTCCGGCCCCGTAAGCCGGCGCTCCCATGTGGCGGTGTTGACCACATAGCCCACGGGCCGGCGCGCCGCGCGCGCTTCCACCAGCTCTGCCAGCATCTCTTCCGGGATCTGCGCGCCCACGGGCTCGAGCAGGATCCGGATGGTGCCGCCGCAGGCCAGCCCCACTTCGAAGGCGGTCTCATCAGCGACGCCGAATTCGAGGATGCGCGCCCTGCCATCCTTCAGCGCATCCTCCGCCTCGACGATCACCGCCCCCTCGACGCACCCCCCCGAAACCGAGCCCATGATCTCGCCCGCGCCCGAGATCGCAAGCTGGCTGCCAACGGGCCGGGGCGCGCTGCCCCAGGTCTGCACCACAGTTGCGAGCACTGCCCCCTTGCCGCCGCGATGCCAGGCAAGCGCGGTTTCGGGGATCGCATCATGCTGCGGCGGGCCGGCTTCTCTCTGCATCTTCACTCCTCTCCTGCCTGATGCCCCGAGGATGCCCCCGCGCGCCGCGCCCTGCAAGCCCCTTCATCTTGGCCCAAATACTCATTGCCCCCGGCATGCCACCACGGAAGCGGCCGGGCATCAGAAAACGGCCGCGAGGCTGCCCCGCGGCCGTCCTTCCTGTTTTTTCCATCACGGCCTGGCCGATCGGTTATTCCGCCGGCTGCGTCCTGCCCTCCGGCGAACCGGCAAGCCGCTCGGGCAGGGCAAAGGCCACCACGATGAACACGATCCCCAGAACGATGCCGAGGATATCCCCGGGCAGGCTGGTCAGCCCCTCATACTTGGCGCCCGGGATGGTGCCCAGCGTCACCTTGCCCCCGGCAATGGGCTCAAGAAGCCCCATGGCCTTGAAGCTCGGGTAGGTGGCCATGTAGGCCGCTGCCCCCAGAAGGCCGCCGGCGATGAAGAAGAGCGCGTCCTTGCGCCCCGTCGCCGCCGCTGCCACGCCGGTGCCCGGGCAGAAGCCCGAGATCGCCCAGCCGATGCCAAGAAGCGCCCCACCGACGATCACGCCCACATAGGCCGTTTTCACCGACATGTGCCCCACATCCACAAGGCCGAGCATCTGCCCGCCGAACATCAGGATCGAGCCCACGCCGATCGCCAGCAGGATGGCCTTGGCCAGATGCAGGTTGGTGAGGTTCAGCATGCGGATGATGTATTCCGGGTTGGTCGCGGCGACGCGATCAAGCACGAAGCCGAACAGGCCGCCGATGATCAGTGCGAGAAGTATCGTTGTCATGGCTCAGCCCTCCTTCCTGTACATCATCAGCGCTACGGGCACCGCCGCGCCGAATGCGCCAAGGGCGAACAGATAGCCTGAAAGCGATGTCTGCATCATGCCCGACATCA
>JALVEX010000352.1 GCA_027030435.1 Paracoccaceae bacterium | reverse complement strand
TCACATGGATGCGCTGATCAACACCCGGCTGCTGGACGTGCGGCTCAATTGGGCGTTCGAGCTCTCGGGCCTCGCGCTGATCCTCTGGGGCGCGCGGCGGATGCTGCGCAGCCCCGGGCCCTGATCCCGCTCATCCCCCGAGCGCTCAGCCCCTGCCCTTTTCCCGCCAGCGGTTTTCGAGGCCCCCGCCGCGGGAAAGCAGCAGCCCCAGCATCCGCCGCGCCCGGTAGAGGCGCAGGCGGGTGAGGCCGAGGATGGCCTTCAGCCGGCCCCGCCAGCCGCCCTCGATACGCCGGGATCGCAGCACCCGCCAGGACGATGCCACGGGCGAGGCCGCAACCATCAGCGCACGCAGGAGCCACCTGAGCCGCCCGAAGCGGCGCTGGCGGTAGAGCGCGTAATCATGGGCGATATGGCGATCCCACTTGCGGGCAAGCTCGGCAAAGCTTTCGCGCGCCGGGTGGTAGGCGATCATGTCGGGCGCCCAGGTGATGGTGTGCCCTTGGGCTGTGGCGCGCCGGCCCCAGTCGCGATCCTCGGCGGTGCCGATGCCAGCGAAGGGGCCGACGGCCGCCATCACCCCGGCGCGCACCGCCATGTTGCCGGTGCCGGTGAAACCCTGGCGGGCGATGTAATGCTCCATGCGGTAGGCGAATTCGCTTTCGTAGGCCTCCCAGATGTCGGGGCGGCCGGGGGTGCGGTGGAGGATGCGCACATCGCCGCCGAGAATCTCGGCCCCGGCTTCCATGTGGCGGGCGATGCTCTCGAGCCAGCCGGGATGGGCCACGCAATCGGCATCGATGAAGGCGAGGATCTCGCCCTTCGCTTCCGCCACGCCCCGATTGCGCGCGGGGCCCGGGCCGGGCTCGGGTTCGCGCAGAAGCCGCGCGGCCGGGTGGGCGGCCACCTGCGCCTCGGGCAGGGTATCGGAGCCATTGTCCACCACCAGGATTTCCACCTCGTGGCCGCAGGCTTCCTGCCTGGCAAGCGAGGCAAGGCAGCGCGCCAGCGCATCGGGCTGGTTGAAATGGGGGATGATGACGCTGATCAACGGCGGTTCTCCTGAAGCGCGCGGGCCGGTGCGCCCCCATCCCTGCAACATCGCGGCCGGGTTGGCAATTGCCCGGTTCCCGGGATCATCCCGCGATTTCGGGCAGCGCCATTGCTGCCGGCGCTGCAGGGCCGGGCCGATGAAGGCTGGCCTTGCCCGCGAAACCCCCTTAAGAGACATGTTGGTTTTACATCGGGTTACACATGCATCCGTGGCTGTTACAGCGTTTTCGCACCCTGCCTCCTTTCGTGCAGAAAGCGGCCCTCTCCTTCGGCCTGCGCTTCAACGGGCTGGCGATCCAGTTCCTGATCTCGATCCTGGTCACCCGGCTTCTCGGGGCGCAATCCTTCGGCGCCTTCATCTATGCCTTTGTCTGGGCCATCATGCTGGGCACCTTCCTCACCTTCGGGCTTTCACGCCTCGCGGTGCGCGAAATTCCCCGCTTCGTGAGCGAAAGCGATCACGGCCGCGCGCGCGGCTACCTGCTGCTGACCATCGCCACGATCCTTGCCGGCGGCGTGCTGACGGGCCTCCTTCTGATGGTGCTCGAACGCGCTTCCATTCTGGTGCTGGCGCCGGGATGGCTGCTGGTAACCGCAGTGGCCATTGCCCATGCCCTGATCCTTTCCCTTTCGGGGATCATGGCCGGATTCCAGATGATCGTGTGGTCGAATTTCATCGAGAACATCTTTCGCCAGCTTGTCTATGCCGGGCTGATCGGGCTCTGCCTGCTGGCGGGGATCACGCTCACCCCGCAGAGCCTGTTTGCCGTCAACCTGGCAGCCAGCCTGCCCACGCTCCTGCTCATGGGGCTGCTGATCCTCGCCGCCCTGCGCCGGCACCTCCCCGAAGCGATGCCCGTGCGCATTGATGCGCGCTACTGGTTCCTCGGCGCCATGCCGCTGCTGCTGAGCGTTTTCGCCGACTTCTTCAACACCAATCTCGATATCCTGATGATCGGATCGCTCATGGGCGATCTTGAAACCGGCATCTACCGGGCCGCCGTGCGCGGGGCGCTGCTGGTTTCGATCGCCAACATGGTTTCGCTGCAGGTGCTGGGGCCGATGCTTTCGCGCGCCCTGGCGCAGAAGGACACGGCCGGCGCGCAGCGCTTCCTGGCCTACAGCGCACTGGTTTCCCTTGCGGTGGCGTTCACCCTCTGCGCGCTCCTGGCCCTTGCGGCGCATCCCTTCCTGGCGCTGTTCGGGCCGGAATTCCCCGAAGCCGCAACCGCCATGCGGATCCTGCTGGCGGGAATGGCTGTCAATGTGCTGGCCGGGGGCGGAAGCATCCTCCTGGTGATGCTGAACCGCGAAACCCGGGTGCTGATGATCAATCTCGCGGGCCTCGCCCTCAACGTCGTGCTGAACGCCATCCTGATCCGCCTCTGGGGGATCGAGGGCGCGGCCGCCGCCACATCGCTGACGCTCGCCTTCGTGGCGCTTGCCATTCTCCATTCGGTGAAGCGAGAAAGCGGCTTCGATCCCACCGTATTTTCCGCCTGGCGCCTGTGGCGGGCGCGCCGGGCCAGGCGCGCCGGATAATCCCGTGGCGCGTTGCCGTTTTCATCATCTCGTTGCAGGATACCCTTTGCATGAACAGCGTTTCTTCCCCCTTCTGCGTGGTCTGCGCGGCGAATGACGAGGATTGCCTCGCGCGCAACCTGATGAGCAGCGAAATGATCCGCACCGGCCGCGTGCCGCTGCATGTGGAGCGCGGCGCTCCCTCGGCCGCGCGCGCCTGCAACGGCGGCCTTGATGCCACCGAGGCGCCGATCGTGATCTTCGCCCATCAGGATGTCTATTTCCCGCCCGGCTGGGAGGAGCGCCTCGCCGCCGCCATCGAGGAGATCGGGAAAACCGATCCCGAATGGGCCCTCCTCGCCCCCTTCGGCATGGCGCGGGGCCGCGCGCGCCGGCATCTGGGGCCGGTGTGGTCAACCAGCCTCGGGCAGATCGTCGGAGCCGTGCCGGACGGCCCGCATCCGGCCCAGAGCTTTGACGAACTGGTGATCGTGATGCGCCGCGATGCCGGCCTGCGGTTTGACGAGGCCCTGCCCGGCTTTCACCTCTACGGGCTCGATATCGTGCAGACGGCGCTCGAAGCCGGGCGCGGCGCCCATGTCGCCCCCCTGCCTCTCGTGCATAATGACGATTTCCACGATATCCTGCGCCGCGATTTCGCCGATGGCTTCCATTACGCGCGGCGCAAATGGCGCCACCGGCTGCCCCTGCAATCTGCGATCTTGCGCCTGTCGCGCCACGGGCTGGAACTGCCGCACCTGCATTGGCGCCTGCGCCTTTCCATGGCCAGACGCCGGGCAATGGCTTGTGATCCCGCGCTGCCGGGGCGGCATTATGCCCGGCTTTGCGGCTGGGAATAGGCTCACGCCTCGCCTCGCTCCACCAGCGCGCTTTCGGTGGCATCGGCATCGGCAAAGCGCCCGTAGGGCCCCACATCGATATCGCGCTTCAGGATACGTGCGGGGTTGCCCGCCACCACCGAGCGCGGCGGCACCGATTTCGTCACCACCGCGCCCGCGCCCACCACGCAGTTATCGCCGATCTCCACGCCGGGCAGGATCAGGCTGCGTCCGCCGATGAAGCAGTTATCGCCGATGCGGGTATGCACGTAGAGGCCGCGGGTGCGGTCATGGGTGAGGATGCGCGCCTCGAAGGCGATGTAGGAGTGCGCGCCCACATGCACCCCCTTTGGAAAGGTGCGGTCGAACTTGGCGGACAGGGAAAATTCGGCGGTGGGATGGATATCCATCCCCCAGAGCCGGGTGAGATACCAGCGCCGCGCATTCACCAGCACCCGGCGCAGGGCACGCAGGCGATTGAGGCCCTGCGGCTTCGCTTTCCTGGGGGCTCCGGGTTCGCTGCTCATCGCCGCGGCCCTCCGGATGGCGCCGCCTGTTCGCCTGCCTCGCTGCGCACGTGATCGTGCAGCCAGGCCCCCGCCCCCAGCAGGAAGCAGACGAATACATAGACCGCCCCCCACACATGCACCGTCATCAGCACGAAGGCGAGCCCCACCAGCACCACCATCAGCCCGGTGCGCTGATGAAGAACCCACGGATCGCGGATCTTCAGGCTTGACAGGCGGACGATGGAGCTGAGGAAAGCTCCCGCGATCAGGAGGAAGCCGGGGAATCCGTGGCGCATCGCCATCAGCAGCCAGAAATTGTCAACGCTCGCAGCGTGCATCCAGGCCGGGCGCACCCAATCGTTCATGCCGATGCCGAAGATCGGATGGGCCCAGACGTTGTCCATGCCGAAGTTGAAGATGTTGATCCGCATGTAGCCATTATGGGCGCTGAAGGCCGCATAGGAGATGAACACCTCGAAGGGGGTGCGGTTCGAGAGCAGATCCACCACCACATAGGCCAGCACCCCCAGCACCAGCAGGATCTTCCAGTGGTGGCGCACGCCGTGCATCAGCTTGTCCCACATCACCAAACCAAGCTGCGCAATGAGCGCCAGATAGGCGCCGCTCGAGAGCGAGAAGAAGGTGGCGCCCACGGAAAGCCAGGCGCGGCGGAAGCCCTGGATCCTCCTTCCCCCGTCACGGTTGGCATAATAAAGGAGCCCGAAGGTGGAGGCCGCGAACACGCCAAACAGGATCGGATGCTCGAACACCATCTGGCTGCGAAACATCCCCAGGCGTTTTTCGTATTTGCCGCTGGCATGAACCCAGTAATGGGTTTCCCCGATGAGATCGGCAATCCTGGCGAACACGCGGATACCGGTGAGGGATTCCAGCACCGCCGCCGGGAGAAACAGCATCATCGCGATGGTGAGCAGGCGGGTCAGGGCGTCGAAATCGTCGCGGTTTCGGATCAGCACCCGCCCGGCAAGAAAGCCGCCCAGCGTTTCCACCGTGGTGATCGCGATCAGCTCGATCCTGCTCGTTCCGTGATTGACCAGAAGCGTGACCGCGATCCACAGCACGAAACCCAGAATCAGCAGATCCACCGCCCGCAGACGCCCCACCCGCCCGCTCGCCCACAGGGAAAACATCGGGATGAATGCCACGAGGAGATACAGCCGGTAAGGGGTAAGCAGAAGCGGCCCGGCATGGAACTTCAGCGGAAAAAGCAGGCAGATCATGAACAGCATCAGCGCCAGCTGGCGCCTGGTGCGTGCTTTTGGCGGGTTGGCGGGCACCGTGGCCGCGGTGCCTGCACCGCCCGGCCGGATGCGTTCGGTCTTGCCGGCACGCCCCGGATGCGGGTTTTCGGCCACGGCCGGAGCAGGGGCGGACGCAGATCCAGCCCCCGCCGCAGCGCCGGCCGCCGCCAGGCCCGGCGTAACCGGGCCGGAGGAGAGCGGCCCGCGTCGTGCCCCGGGCGCGGGATCATCCCGCCGCCTCGCCTTGCGCGGCGCGTCCTGAGAAAACCGTGTATAACGTACCACCTTGCATCCGTATTCTGTTCTGATGCCTGCTCTTAATCTAATCCACTTCCCGGCAAAACGGCAATTTTGCCCCGCCCTGTCCGGCCTGCGCTCTTACGCCACGCGCCGGGCAGGGGCCAGATCTGCGATCAGGCGCGTCATTCCCTCTTCGTAACGTGTCAACCGGGCCAGCCCCTCGGCCAAGGCCGGTTCCATCTCGCTGCGCAGCGCGGCGCGGTTTTCGAAGGCGTCAAGGATCCGTGCCAGGATCTCCTCTTCGTTCTGGCACGTGCAATCCACCGTGCGCCCGTAACCGAGCGAGCCGAACAACCCTGCGAACTTGCGGCTGTAGGCCATCGGCACCACCGGCACGCCGGCGGAAAAGGCGGCGATGCAGCTGTGCATGCGCGCACCCGTGAAGAAATCGAGCCCCGCGACGAAGCTTTTCGCCTCGATCGGCGAAGCGAAGCGCGGCGCCACCTTCACGCCGGCAAATTCCGCCGCCAGCGCCTCGGAGGCGCGGAAATCGTCCTCCACCGGATGCACCTCGGAAATCACATGCGGCACGAGGAACACATCGGGCGCGTCGGGATGATCGAGAAAGCCGCGGACGATGCGCCGGATCAGGGCCGGGTAATCCACCGTGAGGCCGAACATGTTGTTGCCGTCATAGCCGCCGTTCATCAGCAGCCCCGAAACATTGATCCCCACCCGCGGGCGGGCATCGGCGCGGCGGGCGGGCGGCGGCTCATGGGGAAGCCGCAGGGCCACGTCGCAGGCCTCGATGATCTCGCCCCGGTATCCGATCTCGCGCAGGTGCTCGCTCGACGGGTGATCGCGGGTGCAGACCATCCGGCAGCGCCTGAGCGAAGCCCGTGCCAGCAGGCGCGAGACCGGGCGGCGGAAGGGCCCCATCGTCTGGGGAGCGAGCACGAAGGGGCGGCGCGCAAGATGGCTCTGAAACTTCATCAGGAACATCAGCAGCAGCCGCTTGCGCCCGTAGATATCGGCGAAGCTGTCGCCGCCACCGATATCCACCACCAGATCGGCCCCGCGGATATGGCGCCAGAAGCCGCCGGGCTTCAGCAGATCGCGCGCCGAGATGCGTGTGATGGCGATGTCGTCCCCCCCCACATAGGGCGGGCGGGGATTGTGCCAGTCGATCAGGGTGAAGCGCACCGCGCGCCCGGCCCTGCGCGCGGCTTCGCGCAGGATGGCGATCTGGGAAATCGTGAGCGCGCCCACGCCGAGATTGTCGGATTGGGCGGAGTGGAGGATGAGGCAGATGTTGAGCATGAAACTCCCTGGCGGATCGCCCACAAAAAATACAACCCAGCTGCCCTAGCACAGGGTGGCGGCATTGTTAATCATGAAGGCGTTCAGAACCGATCATGGCCCACCCGCCCCCGCACTACACGCCGCACCATGCCCAGAAAATTCTTCAGATTGCTGCGCAAGGAGTTCCGGCGCGCGCAGGCGCGGATATTGAGGCCCTCGTAGCGCGGGATCGGCCTGCCGGTGAGGCGGAGGCCCAGCAGCCGCGCCAGAAGCGCCCGCCGCCGCCCCGTCTGGCCGGGCTGGATGCGGGCCAGATCCTCCACCTCGAAAGGCGCGGTCGCAAGCCGCCCCGCCGCCCCGGCGCGGCGCACCAGATCTTCGCCGCGCCCGGTGCGCGCCACGATCAGGCTGATGCCCTCGCGCTCCTCAAACAGCGGATAGCCGCGCGCATCCACCTCCCAGGCATCGGCGCAGACCACATCGGCCGCCATGGCGGTGCCGTCGGCGCAGATCTTGCAGCGGTGCTGCACGTGGCGCGAAAGGATTTTTCCCCAGCTTTCGTGATAGCTCATCGTGCGCTCCTCGCCGCGCGCGGTGACCGCCGTGGCCCACCCCGGCCAGCCCCGGCCGCGATAGCGGAAGGCCTCCACCTCGCCGGGGGCGACGCCAAGGGCCGCCAGCACCTCCTCGGCCCCCGTCTGCGAGGGCACGCCGGCACAGAAGAACGACAGCATCCAGGGAAAAGCCGCGCACAGCCGCTCATTGCGCGCCGCGAGCGCCCTCAGCGCCGCCACGTCGCAGGGTTTGCCGACGAAGGCGTATCTGCCGCCGCTCTCGATCAGCCCACCCAGATCGGCCAGCGGTGCCGAGGGCGCATAGCGCGATCCCGCCCCCGCCAGCACCTCGTCGCGCCTGCGGCTCAGCACCGTGCGATTGCCCAGGGGATTGTCGGGATCGGCGGCGATCTCCACCACCCCGTCCACCTCGCCCGTTTCCAGAAGATGCAGCAGCAGCGCCGAAAGTGCCCCGCCCGATGAGGCCGTGAAGCGCAGTTCGGGATCGGTGGCATGGCCCGTGCACATCGAAACATGGGGCCCCCAGAGCGGGTGATCGGGGCGCTCTCCGGCCTCCACCCTCAGCCCGAGCCCCGGACAGGCGGCGGCAATGGCCTCTTCCTCGGCCGTGCTCAGGGGCGCGCTCTGGCGCGGGCGCAGGAAGCCCGGCGGGCGCATTTCCATGCCGATGCGTTCAGGCGCGATCAGCGCGCAGGCCCCGCAGCCGGCACAGAGATCCCCCCGCGCCACGCGCAACAGCGCAGGCGAGCGGGGAAAATCGGATCTCTCGAGCCTTTCCGCCACGGGCATGCCTTTTTGCAAAAACGAACAACCCCGCCTAAAGGCCGTGATTTGCGCCGCGATGCAAGCCCTTTTGCGCCCGGTTCCCCCTCATCCGCTTTCG
>JALVEX010000351.1 GCA_027030435.1 Paracoccaceae bacterium | reverse complement strand
TCAACGCCTTCCTCATTCTGGTAATGGCGGATGGTTTCCCATTCCTTCGCGCCGGCGAAGAGGCGGGTGTTGACGGCGCTTTTCGCCCCCGGCTGGATGGTCACGAGCGGCAGGCGGGTTTCGGCCTGGTAGATCTCGGTTTCTTCCGTGCCGGGGATGTATTTGGCGACTTCCTGAAAGGGCGTGCCCTTCTCGGGGATCAGGGTCGTCATCCAGTATTTGTCGGTGAAGCCGATCCAGCCGCTTTCCTTCACGTCCGTGATCTCTGCCGGGGCACGCTCGCGCTCGATGAGATCCAGATCGGGAAGATCGGAATACTTGAGTTCTTCGAGCGTGCCGTCTGCAAGGCCGATGACGCCTTCATGCAGGATGAAAAATCCACTCACATCCGGCTTGCCCTGGCGCACGATGATCCCGTAGGGCGCAAGCGAGACAGGCTGGCCGCTCCTGTTTTCGACGCTCTGGGTGACGTTGAACATGTATTTGTCATCCACCCCGATCGTGCGGCGGAAGATGAGGCCGTGGCCGTTGTCCCATATCAGGGTGACGGGCGTTTCGGGGGTAAGGGTGGCGCCTTTCTCGATTTTCCAGGGCGTAAGCGGGCCCGGCACCTGATCGAGGGGGAGGCCGCCGGCGGGCACCCAGCCGTGCAGGATGTAATAGGGTTTGGGCTGATCGGCAGGGCGCAGGAGGGTGACGAGGGGTGAATCGGGCTCGATGGTCTCGCGGTAGGATTTGAGCTTCAGTTCGTCAATCCGTCCGCCAAGAAGCGAAAGCGAGCCGGTCAGTTCAGGGGTTTCGATCTTCACGCGCGGCGCTTTGGCCAGGGCTTCGATGGCTGCATTCGATGCGGTTTGCGATGGGCTTTGACCCTGATCAGCCGCCTCTGCAGGCGCTGTTGAAGCGGCTGACGGCACGGCGGCCTCACCGCTGGAGGCCACCGGTGGCATCTGTTCTTCCAGCGGCGGCTGCTGGGGGGGGAAGAAGATCATCCACACCAGCATCACGAGGCTGCTCAAAACGATGGCGAGAAGGAGGTTCTTGTTCTGGTCGTCCATCTGGGGCGCACCCTGTCCTGCGATTGGTCAGGGTGGTTCAACAGGCGGAAGGGGTAAAGGTCAAGCGGTTTTCGTCATCACTCGCGTGACGAAAGGGCGCAAAACATGGGTTTTGAGCTTGGCGGGGCGGTGGTGCTTTGCCGGCCGTCAGGCCTGGCGCCGTTTTGTGCAGACACGCCCATCACCCGGCCCGGCGGCCGATGCGTGGCGTATCCGCGAGCTTCTCGTAATGTTTCTGCATCCAAACGAGCGTGTCTTCGAAGGGCATGGGGCGGGCGAGCCCATAGCCCTGAACGTGATTGCATCCAAGCTGGGCCAGCATGGCGTGCTCACCAATGGTTTCAACCCCCTCGGCCAGGGTTTCCAGCCCCAGACGTTCGGCCATCGTGAGGATGGCGGAAACGAGCCGCTGCTGTTCGGGATCCTGATCCACCTTGATGATGAATGAACGATCGATCTTGATGCGCCCGATGGCGAAGCGGCGGATGGTGGCGATCGAGGCATGGCCTGTGCCGAAATCGTCAAGATCGATCGCACAGCCGAGCCGGGCCAGCTGGCTGATGTTGCGGGTGATGATGTCATCATCCGTTTCGGCCACCACCGTTTCGAGAACCTCGACAGCCAGTCGGCCCGGCGCCAGATCGAAGCGATCGAGCTCCCAGCGGATCTTCTCGATCAGGTTGGGATTGCGCAATTCATCGGAAGAGAAATTCACCCCCACCTGCGGAACGGCGAAATTCGCCTGATCCCATTTGCGCAGGGCGGCGAGGGATTGATGGAGCATGATCTCGCTCAGGCGTTCGGAAAGGCCGGCACGATTTATCGCGGGCAGGAAATCCGCGGGGGAAATGAGCCCCCGTTCCGGGTGCACCCAGCGCGCCAAAGCCTCAAAGCCGCTCACCCGGCCGGTATCGGTGGAAAGCTGCGGCTGGAACCAGGCCGTGATCTGGCCCTCTTCGAGCGCGCGCGCCACTTCTTCTTCCAGCGCATGGCGGTTGGC
>JALVEX010000350.1 GCA_027030435.1 Paracoccaceae bacterium | reverse complement strand
CCAGCAGAAAGACAAGCGAATAGCGATCGAGCCTTGCCCTGAGCGCCTCCGGCAGGATCGCCGCATGGATCACGATCCCCGCCATGGCGATCAGCAGCACGCTCCCGCATCCCCTGTAGATCCGGTTTCGGCGAAGTTTCTGTGGTGTCGGCACCCCGCCTTCAGCCGTTTTCGGGAACTGGACGAGGCAGAAAACGGCCAGCATCGCAAAGAACACCGCGGCCGCTCCCAGATGGATCATGGAAGCGGCACGAACCCCGATGAGGCACTGGAATAGCGGGCATTCCCCCGGGGCCGGCGGCAGGGTCGGAACGAGGGCCGTGACGATCGCGGCCAGCCCGGCGGTGCGGGCAATCACAAGATCGCTCACCCGCTCGCCGGGCCGCTTCGGATAGCCCTTGTAGGCATAGAGGAACACGCCGATTGCAGCCAGCGTGCCCACAAACAGATCGGCCATTTCGGTATAGTAGAAATCGCTGATCGTCGGCTCTACGGGGCGGCGCAGGGCCAATGCCCCGAGGATCAGCATGATGGGAAGCGCCAGCCCGAGCACCCCGAGGCTGCGGCGCAACGCGAGATAGGACAGCACGATATCGCGGTGCTTCTCCTTCGCCTTGTTGCTGGTTTCAGCCATGCCGATCGCCTTTCATGAAGAAAAGCATAGCATGGATCCGGTCCGAAATCCGCAGGCGCGGGGAAACGGGCTCAGCGCGGCAGATCCTCAAGTATCGAAAACACGGCCTCGCGGGGATCTTCCGCCTGCCACACGGGCCGGCCAACCACGATATGATCGGCGCCCGCGCGGATTGCCTCGCCCGGCCCCGCCACCCGTTTCTGATCGCCAAGATCCGCGCCCGCCGGACGCACGCCGGGGGTGACGACCAGCTTCCCCTCAGCCTCCGGCAGCGCCCGTATCAGCGCCGCCTCGCGCGGGCTCGCGATCACGCCATCGGCCCCTGCCTCCAGCGCGCGCGCGGCCCGTTCCGCCACCAGATCGGGGATTTCCCCCTCCCGGATCAGCGCCTGATCGAGATCGGCGCGATCGAGCGTGGTGAGAATGGTGACGGCGAGGATCTTCGTATCGCTCCCGCCCGCCCCCTCGCGCGCCGCGCGCACCACATGGGGATCGCCATGCACCGTGAGGAAATCGAGCCCGAAGGCGGCCAGCCCTCGCACCGCGGCTTCCACCGTGGCGCCGATATCGAAGAGCTTCATGTCAAGGAAGATGCGCTTGCCATGCTCGTCCTTCAGCTCCCGCGCCAGCGCCAGCCCGCCGCCGGTGAGCATCCCGAGCCCGATCTTGTAGAAGGAAACCGCATCGCCGAGCCTTTGCGCAAGCTCCAGCCCGGCCAGCGCATGCGGGAGATCGAGCGCCACGATCAGGCGATCGTCGGCAACGGGGGAGGAGGGGGAGCGGGAGGGCTGATCTGCGGGCATCTCGCTTCCTTTCGCAGGTGGCCTTGGCATGGGTTCGCGCGTGCGCGCTCTTGGTGTATGCTGGGCGGGCGGGTGTCAAGCCGAAGCGCCGGAGCGGGGCCTTTCATGGCCCCTCCTGACCGCCGGTTTATCCCTTGATCCCGCAGGGTTGCCGGCCATTTCGGCAAAGGATCGACAGGAGGCGTTTTTTTCCCGCCAGCGCCTTGAAACGGACGGAGGCCGAAGCCACATCGGGGGTGAGGTCCACTCATGGCCGCGCCGATGACGGGCGGTCAAATTTCAAAGGACGCTTATGAAAGGAGAATGCTCATGAACCTAGAGAAGTTCACTGAGCGGTCGCGCGGTTTCCTGCAGGCCGCACAAACGATCGCCATGCGGGAGGATCACCAGAAGGTGACGCCCGTCCATTTGCTCAAAGCCCTGTTGGATGACGAAGAAGGGCTGGCCGCCAATCTCATCCGGCGCGCCGGCGGGGAGCCGGCCATCGTCAAGGAGGCGGTGGAACTGGCGCTGGAGAAGATGCCCAAGGTCACGGGCGATACCGGCCAGGTCTATATTGATACCCAGCTTGCAAAGGTGCTCGACGAGGCCGAGAAACTCGCCAAGAAGGCGGGTGACAGCTTCGTGCCCGTGGAGCGCATCCTGACGGCGCTCGCCATCGTCAACAGCGAGGCCAAGAAGGCGCTCGAAGCGGGCGCAGTGACGGCGCAGAACCTGAACGCCGCCATCAACGATCTGCGCAAGGGCCGCACCGCGGATTCCGCCAGCGCGGAAGAAGGCTATGACGCGCTGAAGAAATATGCGCGCGATCTCACCGAGGCCGCCGAGGAAGGCAAGATCGATCCGATCATCGGTCGCGATGAAGAGATCCGCCGCGCCATGCAGGTGCTTTCGCGCCGCACCAAGAACAACCCGGTGCTGATCGGCGAGCCCGGCGTGGGTAAAACGGCGATCGCCGAGGGCATCGCGCTCAGGATCGTCAACGGCGACGTGCCGGAAAACCTGCGCAACAAGAAGCTGATGGCGCTCGACATGGGGGCGCTGATCGCCGGCGCGAAATACCGCGGTGAATTCGAGGAGCGGCTGAAGGCCGTTCTGAGCGAAGTCACTGCCGCCGCGGGCGAGATCATCCTCTTCATCGACGAGATGCACACGCTCGTTGGCGCCGGCAAGACGGATGGCGCCATGGATGCTTCCAACCTCCTGAAGCCCGCGCTTGCGCGTGGCGAACTCCATGCCATCGGCGCCACCACGCTGGACGAATACCGCAAGCATGTGGAGAAGGATCCCGCCCTCGCGCGGCGCTTCCAGCCGATCATGGTGGAAGAGCCGACGGTGGAGGATACGATCTCCATCCTGCGCGGCATCAAGGACAAATACGAGCTGCACCACGGCGTGCGCATCTCCGACAGCGCGCTCGTGGCCGCCGCCACCCTCAGCCATCGCTACATCACCGATCGCTTCCTGCCCGACAAGGCGATCGATCTGGTGGATGAAGCCGCCGCACGCCTGCGCATGGAGGTGGACAGCAAGCCCGAGGAGCTCGATCGCCTTGATCGCGAGATCATGCAGAAATCGATCGAGATCGAGGCCCTGCGCCTTGAGAAGGACGAGGCCTCCAAGGAGCGGCTGAAGAAGCTCGAGAAGGAGCTTGCCGAACTGATGGAGAAGGCCGCCGAGATGACGGCCAAGTGGCAGGCCGAGCGCGACAAGCTCAACAAGGCCCGCGAGCTGAAGGAAAAGCTCGATCAGGCCCGCGCAGAGCTTGAGATTGCCAAGCGTGAAGGCGATCTGCAGCGCGCAGGCGAGCTTGCCTATTCGGTGATCCCGGAGCTTGAAAAGCAGCTTCAGGAGGTCGAGAGCGCTGAAGAAGACATGATGGTCGAGGAAACGGTGCGCGCCGAGGATGTGGCCGAAGTGGTGGAACGTTGGACAGGCATCCCCACCGCCAAGATGCTGCAGGGCGAGCGCGAGAAGCTTCTCAAGATGGAAGAGGAGCTGGGCAAGCGCGTGATCGGCCAGCGCCAGGCGATCGAGGCCGTGGCCAATGCCGTGCGCCGGGCCCGTGCGGGGCTCAATGACGAGACAAAACCCCTCGGCAGCTTCCTCTTCCTCGGCCCCACCGGCGTGGGTAAAACCGAGCTGACCAAGGCGGTCGCCGAATTCCTGTTCGATGACGAACACGCGATGACGCGGATCGACATGTCGGAATTCATGGAGAAGCATTCGGTCGCCCGTCTGATCGGTGCGCCTCCGGGCTATGTCGGCTACGAGGAAGGCGGCGTGCTGACGGAAGCCGTGCGGCGCCGGCCATACCAGGTGATCCTGTTCGACGAGGTCGAGAAGGCGCACCCGGATGTGTTCAACGTGCTGCTTCAGGTGCTTGACGACGGTGTGCTCACCGATGGTCAGGGCCGCCGGGTGGATTTCAAGCAGACGCTGATCGTGCTGACCTCGAACCTCGGTTCGCATGCGCTCAGCACCCTGCCTGAGGATGCCGACAGCTCCGAGGCCAAGGCCGAGGTGATGGAAGCGGTGAATTCCCACTTCCGCCCGGAATTCCTGAACCGTCTGGACGAGATCGTGATCTTCGATCGCCTGACGCGCAAGGATATGGACGGCATCGTGGAAATCCAGCTGCGTCAGCTCGAAGAGCGGCTGAAGCGGCGCAACATCAGCCTCAAGGTGGACGAGGACGCCCGCCAGTGGCTGGCCGACGAAGGCTACGATCCTGTCTATGGCGCCCGTCCGCTGAAGCGGGTGATCCAGCGCTACGTGCAGGATCCGATCGCCGAGAAGCTGCTCTCGGGCGAGATCCGCGATGGCGATACGGTGATCGTGGATGTCGGCGATGGGGCGCTGGTGATCGGCCCCGCGCCGCGTGATGAAAGCGGCGAGGAAGAAAGCGGCGATCAGGATCAGGCCGTGAACGCCTGATCCCGTCAATCAAGGAAAGAGGCCGGCTCCGGAAACGGGCCGGCCTTTTTTCATGCCGGCATTAACCGGACGGCAAAGCTTTCTTTCTATTGCGAACAGGGAAAAGCCATATGCCGGAGCAATCTCATGGGGTTCATCGAAAAAAGAAATGTCGCGCGGCCGGAAACGGGTGAGGCGCCCTTCCGCCCCGGAGAGACCTTCTTTTCCCATACCGATGAGCGCGGGATCATCAGATCCGGCAATTTCATCTTTCAGCGCGTTGCCGGCTATGAATGGGAGGAGCTTCTCGGCGCGCCCCACAAGATCATCCGCCACCCCGACATGCCAAGCGGCCTCTTCTGGCTGTTCTGGGATACGCTGAAGAAGGGCCGGCCGATAGGCGCCTATGTGAAGAACAGGGCGAAGGACGGGCTCTATTACTGGGTGTATGCCGTGGCGATGCCTGTAAGGGAGGGGTTTCTCTCCGTGCGCATAAAGCCCTGTTCGGAACTGCTGGCGAAGGTGAAGGAGAAATACCAGGAGTTGCGCGAAGCCGAAAATGAAAACGGGATCAGCCCGGAAGAGAGCGCGGCAAGGCTTCTGGAATGGGTCGCGGAACTTGGCTACCGGGATTACATGGCCTTCGCAAGCGATGCGCTGAGCCGGGAATTGCAGACACTGGATCAGATTCTGGAAAACCCGCCGGACGCGAAGATCAGCGAATTCGAGGTAATGATTCGCTCGGCTGAATCCGTTGTGAAGGAAACGGCCGCACTTTCAACCGGCTTCGAGGCAATTAGCACCATTCCCACCAACATGCGCATCATCGCTTCCCGGCTCGAGCCATCCGGCGGCGCCATCACGGCGCTTTCGCAGAATTACTGGGCGATGTCGGAGGAGATGTCGAACTGGTTCAAGAATTTCGTTTCCGATTCGGGCAGCGATTTCGCGGCCCTGGAGGGCGTGCTGGAAGAGTGCCGATTCATGACGTGCACGGCCCGCATTCTTTCCGAAACGGCAGCCCAGTTCGCCAGCGAACGCCGGCGCCTTGGGGATGTCGATGTGGTGCGCGAGCAGGAACGCATCAGGGAGCTCACAGCGCAATATGTCCGCCAATCGGAAAAAGGCCTCAAGCGCATTACCGAAGTGGCCCGGCGGATTTCGGATGCCATCACCATCATGCGCCGTTATGCTCTCGGCCTTAGTTCGACACGTGTGATGTGCAACATCGAAAGCGCCCGCCTTCCTGCCGGCGGCGAAACCCTCGCCAATATCATCGAACAGCTCGGAGAATTTCAGCATACCATCGATCAGCAGCTTGGCCGTATTGATGATCTGAGCCGTGATATCCAGCTTCGCGCCTCCGCGCTTGGCTGATCTTTGGGCCAAGCCCCGGAAGTGGCCTGCTCTCAGGCTTGCGAAGCAGATCCATCCGCAATCGAAGGGCGGCGCTTGCGTGCCTTTTCGCTCGCGGATTTGAGTTGCCCGCAGGCTGCCATTATGTCCTCCCCCCGCGGCTTTCGCACCGGGCTCGAATACCCGGCGGCATTGACGATATCCGCAAAGGCACGAATGCGATTGCCGGAAGATCGTTCGTAAGGCGCGCCCGGCCATTCATTGAACGGAATGAGATTGATCTTGGCCGGGATGCCCCGGATGAGCTTCACCAGGCGGTGTGCATCCTCGTCACTGTCGTTCACGCCTTTCAGCATCACGTATTCGAAAGTGATGCGTTCGGAATTGCTGGCCTTTGGGTATTCGCGCAAGGCGTTGAGCAAGGTTTCGATATTCCATTTCCTGTTGATCGGCACCAGGCGATCGCGCACCTCATCGGTGGTGGCATGAAAGCTTACAGCCAGCATGCAGCCGATCTCCTCGGCCGTGCGCGCAATCATCGGCACAACGCCGGATGTGGAAAGGGTAATGCGCCGGCGCGAGATCGAGATCCCCTCGCCATCCATCGCGATCTTCATTGCATCGCGGACATTCTCGAAATTGTAGAGCGGTTCGCCCATGCCCATCAGCACGATATTGGAGAGAAGCCGCCCCTCCGGCGGGAAGGGATCCCCGACCTTCGGCCATTCGCCCAGATCATCGCGCGCCACCATGACCTGCCCGATGATCTCGCCGGCCGTCAGATTGCGCACGAGCTTCTGGGTTCCGGTATGGCAGAAGCTGCAATTGAGCGTGCAGCCCACCTGGGAGGAGATGCAGAGCGTGCCCCGATCTTCCTCGGGGATATATACCGCCTCGACCTCATGCCCCCCCGCGATGCGCAGGAGGTATTTGCGGGTGCCATCCTTGCTCACCTGTTTGGTAACGATCTCGGGCACCCGAATCTCGAATTTTTCGGCAAGCCTTGCCCGGAGTTCCTTGGAGATGTTCGTCATCTCCGAAAAATCGCGCACGCCCTTCTGATAGATCCATTGCCAGATCTGGCCGCTGCGCATCCTTACCTGCTTCTCGGGGATGCCGGCCTCGGCCAGGGCTTCGCCGAGGGCTTCGCGCGTGAGGCCGACAAGATTGCGCCGGCCATTTTCATCCGGCTTGCGCGGGATGGTCACGAGATCCTGGGTGATGGGCGCTTCGGCCTTCATTGCATGAGCCTTTCAAGGAGCGGAGGTCTTGCCGCGCCTCATACAGGATTCGCGGGAAAACACAAAGCCACCCAAAACCGGGCGGCTCTGAAATGGCGTCGGTGGGGCCTGCTTTCAGCCGCCGCAGCGCTTTGCGGCCTCTTCCACCGCTGCGGTAAAGCCGAGCAGGGAGAAGGTATCCTTCGTCACCGTGCCCGAGCGCCCCGAAACGCCCGTCAGCAGGGCCGTCTTGCCGCGCTTCATGGCGGTGATGATCCTGGCGTCATCTTCCTTCGATGCAGGCCAGGCCCATTCACCATCGGTAAACAGCTCGTATTTCTTGCCGTCGATCTCCATGCTCACGGTCGAGCCTTTCCTGAAGCCGTAACCGCCGGTAAAGGAAACTTCGCCCTTCACATTGGCCGAGGGGCGGTATGTCACGAACAGCAGGATATCGCCGCGGCGCACGGCCACCGGGCGCCCGTCTTTCGTGTTGACGGTTTTCTTCGGTGCCGAAACGGCCCAGCATTCGGTGGGATTGCTCTCGACGAACACGCTCCAATCCGTTTTTGCCGCCACGCGGTTGGTCGATTCCTGCCCCGATGCCACGCCTGCCGGCGCCAGCGCCATCATGCCGCCAAGGGCAAGTGCCAGAAGAGATTTCATCTTGTTACAGCCTCCAAGCTGTTTCGCCTCAATACTGCCGCGCCTTTTTCTCTTGTCGTTGGTCGGCGCCTGGTGTTTGTCCCGATAGGGGAACATTAGCGCATGGGGGGGCTGTTATGAAAGCCCCTGCGGCGGAATTTTGCGCGGAAAGGAAATGCGATGACAACAGCAGAACCTCTGGCCGAAATCTGGCGTGGCGATTTCCTCGAGAGCGTGCATTCCGGCCATGCCGTCATCTGCAATGAAACCGGCGAAATCACCGAAGCCTGGGGCGATCCCGGCCAGGTGATCCTGCCGCGATCCGCCTGTAAGATGATCCAGGCCCTGCCGCTGGTGGAAAGCGGGGCTGCGGATGCGGCCGGGCTCGGCCCGGAGCAGCTTGCCCTGGCCTGCGCCTCCCATCAGGGCGGCGCGATCCATACCGCCAGGATTGCACGCTGGCTTGCCGCACTCGGCCTCGGTGAAGCCGATCTGCGCTGCGGCGGCCACATGCCGCGCGATGAAGAAGCCCACCGGGCGCTTTATTGCGGCTGCAGGAAGCCCGATCAGACACATAACAACTGCTCGGGAAAGCACACCGGCTTCCTCACTCTCAACAGGCATTTGCGCGCAGATAGCGAGTATATCGACCCCGCTCACCCGGTGCAGAAA
>JALVEX010000349.1 GCA_027030435.1 Paracoccaceae bacterium | reverse complement strand
AGAGGCCCCGCAGCACCTGCACCCGGCCGTAGGCGGCGTCTATGGCATCAACCTTCAGCATCATCCCCCCAGATAGGCCGCCTGCACCTCGCGGTTGGCGCGGATCTCCTCCGGGCTGCCCTCGGCAAGGATCCGGCCCGCATCCAGCACCGTGATGCGCTCGGCCAGCGCCATCACCACATCCATGTTGTGCTCGATCAGGAGGACCGTCATCACACGAGAAACCGCACGGATCAGGGCGATGAAATCGGCGACCTCGCCTTCCGAAAGCCCCTGCGTGGGCTCGTCGAGGATCAGGAGGCGCGGCTTCTGGCCAAGCCCCATGGCAATCTCGAGGAGGCGCTGGTGGCCGTAAGCCAGATCGCGCGCCAGCTGGTCCGCGCGCTCCAGAAGCCCCACCCGGGCGAGCGCGCCGTCGGTTTCCGCCTCGAGCGCGCCGCCGCCCCTGCCAAGGCGGCGCTGCACTGCGAGCGCCACGTTCTCGCGCACCGTGAGATTGGCGAAAACGGATGTGATCTGGAAGGTATAGGCCATGCCGCGGCGGATGCGCTCATGGGCCGGCAGGGCGGTGACATCCGCGCCGGCGAAGGTGATCTCGCCGCTGCTCGGGGGCACACGGCCGCAGAGGAGGGAAACGAAGGTCGTCTTGCCCGCGCCATTGGGGCCGATCAGAGCGCGCAGCTCCCCCTCGGGCAGGGCGAAATCCACCCCGTCCACCGCCCTGATGCCGCCGAAATGGCGGCAGAGCCCGCGGGTGGTGACGAGGTTCTCTGCCCTGTCGCCTGCGTTCATGGCAGCCATCGCACCCACCTTTCCCGGATCACCCCCATTATCCCGCGCGGAGCAAAGAGCGTGAGCAGCAGGAGCGCCACCCCCACGACCAGCATGTAGGCATCCGTCATCCCGCTGGCGATGTCGATCAGGTAGAACATGAAGAGCGTGCCGATCAGGGGGCCGATGAGCGTGCCCGCGCCGCCCAGAAGCACCCACAGGAGCGGGAAGATCGAATAGGGCACCTGCGCGAAGGAGGCGCCCACATAGCCGAAGAGAAGCCCGTAGGCCGCCCCCGCCGCGCCCGAGATCGTGCCTGAGGCGGTGACGGCGAAGAGCTTGTGGCGCCAGGTGTCATAGCCCAGCATCTCGGCGCGCGGCTCGTTTTCGCGGATCGCCACCAGCACCCGCCCCTCGCGCGCGTGCACAAGGCGCAGCATGGCGAGCATCACCAGCGCGAAAAGGGTGAGCGCCGCGCCGTAACGGATGGTGGGATCGGCAAGATCGAGCCCGAGGAAGACCCGCGCCGCGCGGGGGATGACAAAGCCCTCGTCGCCGCGCGTCCAGGGGGCGAAATGGAGGATGGCGAGATAGAGCGCCTGGGCAAACATCAGCGTCACGATCATGAAGGCCACGCCGCTGGTGCGCAGCGCCAGGAGCGCCACCGCGAGCGAGAGCGTGAAGGCCGCGGCAACCCCGGCCAGAAAGCCGGGGCCGGCGGAAAGACCGAGGAACTGCACAGAAAGCCCCATGCCATACATGCCGGCGGCGAAAAACATCGCATGACCGAGGCTCAGAAGCCCCGTGTAGCCGAACATCAGGTTGTAGCCCATGGCGAAGGTCGCCATCACCATGATGCGGGCGAGATTGCCGTGGTGGTATGCGGGCAGCACGAATTGCAGCGCGAAGAGAAGCGCGATCAGCCCCAGGTGCAGGGTCAGGGATTTCGCCTGCCCCCCCCTCATGCGCGCCGCTCCCCGAAAAGCCCCTCGGGGCGGAACACCAGCACCATGGCCACCAGAAGGGTCGCGATGATCTTGGCGAGCGTGGGGGTGAAGAATACCGAGATGATGCCATCGCTCATGCCGATCAGCACCGCCGCCAGCACCGTGCCGCGCAAGCTGCCGAGCCCGCCGATGATCACCACGATGAAGGATAGCAGCAGCGGATCGCCCCCCATCAGGTAATGCGCCTGCTGGATCGGCACCACAAGCACCGCCCCGAGCGCCGCGAGCGCCGCGCCGATGCCGAACACCAGCGCATAGACCTTCTCCACCGGGATCGCGAAGGCGCGCGCGAT
>JALVEX010000348.1 GCA_027030435.1 Paracoccaceae bacterium | reverse complement strand
ATCCCCATGCCGGTATCGATGGACTGGTTGGGGAGCGGCTCGCGCCGGCCGTCCTCGAATTGCTCATATTGCATGAACACGAGATTCCAGATCTCGACGAAGCGATCGCCATCCTCATCGGGGCTGCCCGGCGGGCCGCCGGGGATCCCTTCGCCGTGATCGAAGAAGATCTCGGAGGAAGGCCCGCAGGGGCCGGTGGGGCCCATCATCCAGAAATTGTCGTCCGTGGCGATGCGGATGATGCGCTCGTCAGGGAGCCCTGCGACCTTCTTCCAGAGCGCCGCCGCCTCGTCGTCGGTGTGATAGACCGTCACCAGAAGGCGCTCCTTGGGGATATCGAGCTCCTTCGTCAGCATCTCCCAGGCGAGCGGAATGGCGCGCTCCTTGAAGTAGTCGCCGAAGGAGAAATTGCCGAGCATCTCGAAGAAGGTGTGGTGGCGCAGCGTGTAGCCGACGTTATCGAGATCGTTGTGCTTGCCCCCGGCGCGCACGCATTTCTGCGCCGTGGTGGCGCGCTTGTAATCGCGGGTCTCGACGCCGGTAAAGAGATTCTTGAACTGCACCATGCCGGAATTGACGAACATCAGCGTCGGATCGTTGCGCGGCACGAGGGGCGAGCTTGGCACCACCTCGTGATCGTTCTTCGCGAAGAAATCGAGGAAACTCGAGCGGATTTCGTTCAGACTCGGCATGTTTTCTGGCTCTTTGTCGGGGGTTGCTCTGGCTTTGCCCTGATTATCGCCAAGGCGGGCGGGTGTCCACAGGGAAGGAGAAACGCGAAAGGCCGGGCATGCGCGCCCGGCCTTCATATTGATCTGAGTGAGGCGGCCCGGGCCTAGGATCAGGATCCTAGACCTCGAGCACATCCCCGCCGCCGGCCCCTTCCGCCTCGGGCGGGGGAGCATCGAAATCGAGCCCGTGCGCGGCGCGGATCCTGTCTTCGATCTCATGGGCCATGGCGGGGTGTTCGCGCAGGAAGGCCTTGGCGTTTTCGCGCCCCTGGCCGATGCGCTCGTCACCATAGGAATACCAGGCGCCGGATTTCTCCACCACCCCGGCCTTCACGCCGAGATCGATCAGCTCGCCCATCTTGGAGATGCCCTCGCCATACATGATGTCGAATTCCACCTGCTTGAAGGGCGGCGCGACCTTGTTCTTCACCACCTTGACGCGGGTCGCATTGCCCACCACCTCATCGCGATCCTTGATCTGGCCGATGCGGCGGATATCGAGGCGCACGGAGGAATAGAATTTCAGCGCGTTGCCGCCGGTGGTGGTTTCGGGGCTGCCGAACATCACGCCGATCTTCATGCGGATCTGGTTGATGAAGATCACCATGCAGTTGGAGCGGCTGATCGAGCCGGTGAGCTTGCGCATGGCCTGGCTCATCAGGCGGGCATGCACGCCCACGCTGCTGTCGCCCATGTCGCCCTCAAGCTCGCTTTTGGGGGTGAGCGCGGCAACGCTGTCCACCACCACCACCGAAACAGCGCCCGAGCGCACCAGCGTATCGGTGATCTCGAGCGCCTGCTCGCCGGTGTCGGGCTGGCTGATCAGAAGCTCGTCGAGATCCACGCCGAGCTTGCGCGCATAGAGGGGATCGAGCGCGTGTTCGGCATCCACGAAGGCGCATACCCCGCCCTTCTTCTGCTCCTCGGCGATCACATGCAGCGCCAGCGTCGTCTTGCCCGAGCTTTCGGGGCCGTAGATCTCGATGATGCGCCCCTTGGGCAGGCCGCCGATGCCGAGTGCGATATCGAGCCCGAGCGAGCCTGTGGAAGTGGCTTCGATCTCGGCGATCGGGTTTTCGCCGCCAAGCTTCATGATCGAGCCCTTGCCGAACTGCCGCTCGATCTGCGCCAATGCGGAATCGAGAGCCTTCTGCTTGTCGGGGTTGCGTTTTTCGCTCATCTTCAGAACTTCCGCCATTGCCATCTTTCCATCCTTATTTCACAGCCGCCGCGAAACGGCAATCTTGCATGTGTTCATGTGTTGTTCTCTTTCGCCTTTATGAGATCAAAAAGAGAACATTTCAATATAATTTTACACATCCATCTTTATCGGCGGAGTTTTAACAAGTAGTTACCGATGAAGATCCATCTTCTCGCACCACAAGGAAGGCCAGATGCTGATCTTTCCCAGGGCGCGCCTCGTGCTGCTGGCAGTGCCCAAGACCGCCACCACAGCGCTTGAAGCCGCGCTCGCTCCGCATGCGGAAATCGCGATCAGTGCGCCTGCGCATATGAAACACATGCCGCTCAGCCGCTTCGAACGCCATTTCCGCCACCTGCTCGAGGAAGAAAAATACGGGCGTTACGAAACGGTTGCCGTGATCCGCAACCCGGAAAGCTGGCTCGCCAGCTGGTGGCGATACCGTTCGCGCCCCGAAATCGCCGGAAAACCGCAATATGCCGGGAAGCTGGATTTCGACGAATTCGCAAGGGATTATCTCCGGGATCCACAACCGGAACATGCGCGAGTGGGCTCCCAGGCGCGCTTCCTAGACGCCCGCCAGGGCAAGGCCGGGGTCGATCATCTTTTTCGTTACGAGGCACTTGAAAGGCTTGTCGATTATCTGGCCGAACGTCTCGGCATGGAGATCTCTCTGCCGAGCGTGAATGCCTCGCCTCCACGCAGCGGCACGCTTTCCCCTGAAACGGCGGCACGCCTGCGAACGGCCCTGCAGCCGGATTTCGAACTCTGGGAGAAGGCCCTGCACTGAGCGCGCGGAACCGGCGCTCAGTGCAATTGCTGCTGCACGGTGCTCGTCAGCTCGTTCAGAGAGAACGGTTTGGGCAGGAAGACGGAATTCGGTATCCTGGCCTGGTTCTCCGAGAAATCATCCTCCGCGTATCCGGAGACGAAAACGACCTTCACCCCGGGGCGTTTTTCCAGCGCCTTTCGCACCCAGCTCGGGCCATCCATTCCCGGCATGATGACATCGGTCACGAATATATCGACCGAAAGATCGGATTGATCGAGAATCTCCAGTGCCTCCTCGGCGCTTTCGGCTTCCAGCACCGTAAATCCGCGCATTCTGAGGGCGCGCGAAGCGAAAGCACGCACCGGCGCCTCATCCTCCACCAGGAGAACAACCGCTTCGGACTGCGCCCCCCGCTCCACATCCTGATCACCCTGTTGCTCGAGAATGCCCGCCAGGGCACGGGAAACACGATCCTCTTCACTTTCCTCGCCCCTGGCAATTTCGCCGGTCGGGCCCGTTTCGGTTTGCATATCGCCGAAAGTATTGGCGGATTGTGCTTCCCGATCAGGCAAGGCAGGTTGCGATGCGCCCGTTACATCCTCTGCAGAACCGGCGAAAACACTTTCGGCTTCGGTCTCCGGGGAGATCCTTTCGTTTTCGAGTGCACCTTTTTCGCCCTCGGCAACATGGCGCGAAAACAAAGCGATCCCCGGATCATCTGATCCTTCACCCCCCCGTATTTCATTCAGCCGCGCCTCCCCCTTCTCGTCATCCCCGCGTCCCTTGCCACCCTCTGCGGCAACGGCATCGGTCAATACGAATGGCAAGTCTTCCGCTTCATCCTTGTCGCCGGCCATTTCGGATTCTGAACCCGCGGCTTCTCCTGCCGGATCACCTGCCGTTTCAACAGCCACCCCCTCGGATTGCCCCCGCCATCCGGCACTGTCTCCGCGGCTTGCGGGGTCATCTTCCGCCTTCTGATCTTCCGTTACTTGATCTTCCAGCGCCTGAAGGGGCTGGGCTCTCGCCTGCTCGTGATTTTCATCCGGGGCGGCAATAACGGAGGGAGACGGGGATTCATTCGCACCCCCCAGCGGGGGGGCCATTTCCGTTTCAACTTCGCAGGCAGGAAAATAGAGGGTGAAACAGGTGCCATTGCCAGGCACGCTGTCAACGAAGATGAATCCCCCCGTCTGCTTGATGATGCCGTAAGCTGTCGAAAGCCCGAGCCCGGTGCCTTCGCCGGTGCGCTTGGTGGTGTAAAAAGGTTCGAAAACCTTGTTGATCTTGTCGGGCGCGATACCCACGCCCTGATCGGAAACCTTCACGACGACATAATTCCCCGCCGGCACCGTGGCACGATCGCGCTTCAGCGGCTCGCGCAGGGTGGTATCGAAGGTTTCGATGCGGATTTCCCCGCCCCCGGGCATCGCATCGCGCGCATTCACAACGAGATTCATCAGCACCTGCTCGAGCTGGCGCTTGTCGGCACGGATCGGATGCAGGCCGGGATCATGGGAAAAGGAGAGCGTGACCTTCTCCCCCACCAGACGATTGAGCAGATGGGTGAGATCGGAAAGCGTCTCGCGCAGATCCAGCATCTCCGGGCGCAGGTTCTGCTTGCGGGAGAAAGCGAGCAACTGACCGACGAGACTGGCCGCCCGATTGGCATTCTGATGGATCTGCATCAGATCGGCATAATCCATGTCGTCCTGATCGTGGCGCAGCAGAAGGAGATCGCAGTGACCGGAAATCGCTGTCAGCAGATTGTTGAAATCATGCGCCACTCCCCCGGCAAGCTGGCCGATCGCCTGCATCTTCTGGCTCTGCACGAATTGCGCTTCCAGCGTCTTCAGTTCGGTCGCATCCGTCAGGACGGCAACCAGAACCGGCTCGCCATCCTCGATCACCCGGCTGAGGCTGAACTGCAGGAAGACCTCCTGCTCGGGGCGCTTCGCCTGAAGAACCTCGCTGCGGCCGAGCCCGCGCCCCGAGGCCGCTTCGCGCAGCCATTCGCCGATCGGCCGGCCGAGGCCCTCCACGAGATCGGAGAGGTATACGTCTCCCTCCCCCTGCCTTTCGTTGTAATCGAGAAGCCTGCGGGCCCGCTTGTTGGCGAGCAGCACCTCACCGCCCGGCGCGATCTTCAGGAGCGGCACCGGCAGCTGATCGAAAAACTGCCAGCTGCCATCATGCGAAAGCTCCCCCTCGCCCGCCGGCAGGAGATAGATCTCCCGCCGCCCGCCGGGACCCTCGAGCTCGGCAACAAGCGTGCGCAGCGGGCCTTCCGCCGAGGCGATCACGTTTTCCTGGCCGTTTTTCACGGGCAGTTCGTTGAACACCCGATCAAGCGTCTTCACCCGTCCGCCCACGAGCGTGCGCATGGCTTCGTTCATGAAGAGGATGGTGCCTGAGCGGCTTGCCGTCAGCATCGGCAGGCTCAGGGTTTCGGCGCCGCGGCTGTTCATGTTGCGCAGCCCCATGTCCTCCAGCCGCCACAGGAAACGGCTGTCGCCCACCTGATGCACGGCAAGCCGGATGTGGCCCCGCCGGGTGACGATATCCTCGCGCGCGGCGCCCTGTGCGCCGGCCCGCATCTGGAGGCGGTAGATGATGGCGCCGGGGTTGGCGAAATTGTCGCGCAGGGCATGGGCGAGCGTCCGGCCGATCTGATCGTCGAAGCGTTCGCGCGCGGCTTCGTTCTGATAGCGAATCTCGCCTTCCGCGTCGGTCAGGAAGCCCGGGGACGTATCATGCTCGACAAAGCGCGTGAGCGCCGCCGCCTCTCGCTTTTCCAGACGCCGTCGCCAGGCCGAAACCGCAAGCGCGATCATCACCACGAACACGATCGCGGCCCCGGATCCGAGGAGGATCATGGCAGGCACCGCGCTCTCCACGAACCAGGCCGCCCCCATCAGCCCCACACCCGGTATTGCGGCGAGAGCCGGGCGCGGGAAGAAGGCTGCCGGGGCACCCTGCCGATCATCCGCCCGGTTTTCAGCTGTCGCAGTGGTATCCGCCACCTGGACCCTCCCTTGCAAACATGCCCTTGCGATTCGCGGGCAAGGACATTTCCGCGCGAAAACCTTAATCCAGGATTAACCCTCGGGCGAAAACGATGAAATCACAACTGAAGGTTGTTTCAAAATGTTTCTTTCAGCGTGGCTTTCGCACAAGCCTTGCGAGAAAGAAGCCATCACCGCCGGAAAGGGGGGAATAGCGGCGGCTTTCGCGGCATTCCCAGCCGGGATTTGCCTTGAGGAAGGCATCGATACGCGCCTCGTTCTCGCCGGCGAGAAGCGAGCAGGTGGCGTAGGCAAGCTCACCGCCTTCGGAAACGAGTTCTTTTGCCTTATCAATGATTTCCGACTGGATCTTCATCAGCTTATCAAGCCTCCCGGCATCCAGCCGCCATTTCCCCTCCGGGCTGCGCCGCCACGCCCCCGAGCCCGAACAGGGCACATCGCACAGCACCAGATCGAAAGGCGCCGCCGCCCCGGCCTCGCCGGGCTTGACAAGCCGGATCTCGGCCCCGGCGCGTTCGGCGCGCCTCGGCAGATCCTTCATGCGGGCGAAATCGGCGTCATGGGCAAGATACTGCCCCTCCGGCGCGCGGGCCGCGAGCGCCAGCACCTTGCCGCCGCCGCCGGCGCAGTAATCGAGCACCCGCGCCGCCGCCCCGAGCGGCAGATCCGCGCAGAGCGCCTGGGAATTCAGATCCTGAAGCTCCACGCAGCCGGATTTCCAGGCTTCCGACTGCTTGATACGGCGTGCATTTTCAATAACTTCCAAGGCAGTCTTCACCTTCCCGGACGGGCGCGCCACGATCCCCTCCCGCGCCAGCAGCGCCCGCGCTTCCTCACGGCTGCACCGCCGCTCGTTCACCCGCAGCCAGACAGGCGCGCGGGCCTGAAACAGGCGGCAGACCTCCTCAAGATCCCCACCGAGCGAGGCGGTGAGATCGGGAAGGAGCCAATCGGGCATGTCGAGCGCCTCGGCGCCTTCGGGCGGGCGCCCGGCCCGGCGCTCCTCGGGGGTGAGCGGCTGGGGCGCATGGCCCTCGCCGGTGAAGAATTCAGCCGGATCGATGCCCTGGCGGCGCAGAAGCCCGAGCATCAGCGCCCGTCCGCTCTCGCCGCCCCCGAGCGCAGCGCAGGAACGGCGGCAGCGCAGCACGTCAAACACGTGATCGCGCACCGCCGCGCGATCTTTGGAGCCGGCAAAGCGGCTCCGCCGCGCCCAGCCCGTCAGCGCCTTTTCCGCAGGCTCTCCGGCATTGATGCGATCGAGAATCTCGATCGCGGCAGCGATGCGCGCGGCCGGCGTCATGCCTTGGGTGCCGGATGAGAAATGGGGGGCAACATGCTGTTATTGCTAACCTATCCTGTAGTTCGGGCTTTCGCGGGTGATCTGCACGTCATGCACATGGCTTTCCTTCAGCCCGGCGCCGGTGATGCGCACGAATGTGCATCCCCCCCGCATGCTCTCGATCGTTGCATGGCCCGTATAGCCCATCGCCGCGCGCAAGCCCCCCACAAGCTGGTGGATCACCGCCCCGGCCGAGCCCTTGTAGGGCACCTGGCCCTCGATCCCCTCGGGCACGAGCTTGTCGCTCGCCGCATCCTTCTGGAAGTAGCGATCGGCCGAGCCGCTGGCCATGGCGCCGAGGCTGCCCATGCCGCGGTAGCTCTTGAAGCTGCGGCCCTGGTAGAGGATCACCTCGCCGGGGCTTTCGTCGGTGCCGGCGATCATGCTGCCGACCATGGCGCAATGGGCGCCGGCGGCGATCGCCTTGGCGAAATCGCCGGAAAACTTGATGCCGCCATCGGCGATGACCGGCACGCCGCTTTCGCCCGCGCCGCGCGCGCAGTCCATGATCGCCGTGAGCTGGGGCACGCCCACCCCGGCCACCATGCGCGTGGTGCAGATCGAGCCCGGCCCGATCCCCACCTTGACCGAATCCGCCCCCGCCTCGATCAGGGCCTGCGTGGCGGCGGCCGTGGCCACGTTGCCCGCGCAGATCTCGACGCGATCGCCAAAGGCCTTGCGCGCGCGCTCCACCGCCTGCGCCACGCCCTCGGAATGGCCGTGGGCGGTATCGATCACGATCATGTCCACCCCCGCTTCCACCAGCGCCTGCGAGCGGGCAAAGCCGGTATCCCCCACGGTGGTGGCCGCCGCCACGCGCAGACGGCCGAGATCATCCTTGCAGGCCTGGGGATTGAGCACCGCCTGCTCCAGATCCTTCAGCGTCATCAGCCCGGTGAGATGGCCCTTTTCATCGGTGATGAGGAGTTTCTCGATGCGCCGCGCCTGCATCAGAGATTTCGCCTCATCGAGATCGGCGGGCTCGCGCAGGATGGCGAGATCATCGGACGTCATCATCACCGAAACGGGCGTGGCGTCATCGCTGGCAAAGCGCATGTCGCGGTTGGTGACGATGCCGAGCACGCGCCCCTTCTCGTCCACCACCGGAAAGCCGGTGACGCGGTAGCGCGCCTGCAGCGCCTTGGCGTCGGCCAGGGTCTGATCGGGGCGCAGCGTG
>JALVEX010000347.1 GCA_027030435.1 Paracoccaceae bacterium | reverse complement strand
CCTTGCCCGCTTCCTGCATCTTCTTCAGCACGTCGGGCGCAAGCTGGAGGTTCCAGGCGTAATCGAATTCGCCGGTTTCCAGTACCGCGCGCGCGGCCGCCGTGGCATCGCCGCCGCCCTTGAAGGTCACGGTGGCGAAGGCGGGCTTGTCGGCCTCGCGGTAGTTGTCGTTGGCCTTCAGCGTGATCACGTCATTGGGCCGGAATTCGGTCACCACGAAAGGCCCGGTGCCGATGGGGGCGAAGTTCTGCTCGGAGCATTCAGGCGCCTTGGGGCCCATGCAATCCTTGAACTGCGCCTTCTGGATGATCGGCGCCTGGGCGCCCACGAAAGGTGCATAGGGGAAGGGCTTGGGCACGTCGAACTTCACCACGACGGTCAGCTCGTCAGGGGTTTCGACGGCCACCACATTGCCGAATTTCTCGGTCTGGGCGCAGCCGCCGCCATCGGCGGTGCAGTACTCCCAGGTGAACTTCACGTCTTCCGACGTGACCGGCGAGCCGTCGGACCACTTCAGCCCCGGCTTCAGCTTCCAGGTGATGGATTTCAGATCCTCGGAAACGCCGCCGTTTTCCACGGTGGGGATCTCCTGGGCGAGCCAGGGCACCATGTTGCCGTTTTCATCGTAGCGCGCGAGCGGCTCGATCACCATCGAGGCGGCGGAAAGCTCCTTGGTGCCGCCCGAGAGATAGGGGTTCATGATCGAGGGCGCCTGCCAGAAGATGATGTTGAGGTGGCCGTCATCGCCGCGCCCGGCCATTGCCGGGGCAGTAAGGGCCATGCTGGCGGCGGCGCCGAGCATAAGGGTTTTCATTTTCATGTGCTTTCTCCTTGTTGGATGGCTCGTTTCCTCATGATGCGGCCTCCGTTCGGGCGGGGGCTTCTTGTTGTAGATCGGTGTTATAGAGGTGGCAGGCCACGAAGCGGCCCGGCGTCACCTCCCTGAATTCCGGTTCCTCGTGATGGCAGATCGGCATCACGCGCGGGCAGCGGGTGCAGAAATTGCAGCCCTCGGGCGGGTTCGAGGGCGAGGGCACGTCGCCTTCGAGAATGATGCGATCCACTTCTTCCGCGCTCGCCGGATCGGGATCGGGCACGGCAGAAAGAAGAGCCTCGGTATAGGGGTGCTGGGGGCGTTCGTAGAGATCTTCGCGCGAGGCAAGCTCCACCACCTTGCCCAGATACATCACCGCCACCCGATCGGCGATGTGGCGCACCATGGAAAGATCGTGGCTGATGAACAGATAGGTAAGGCCAAGCTGCTTCTGGAGATCTTCGAGCAGGTTCACCACCTGCGCCTGGATCGAGACGTCAAGCGCCGCGATCGGTTCGTCGCAGACGATGAATTTCGGGTTGAGCGCCAGCGCGCGGGCGATGCCGATGCGCTGACGCTGGCCGCCGGAGAATTCATGCGGGTAGCGGTTGGCGAAATTGCGGTTGAGGCCGACGGCGTCCATCAGCTCGTAGATGCGCTCGAGCCGTGCGGCGCGGCTGAGATTGGTGTGCTCCACCAGCGGCTCGCCGATGATCGCGGCCACAGTCATGCGCGGATCGAGGCTCGCCTGGGGATCCTGAAACACCATCTGCATCTTCGGGCGCAGCGGGCGCAGCTTCTTTTGCGGGATGTGGCCGATTTCCTGGCCGTCGATCACCACCGAGCCCTCGGTGATGTCGTAAAGGCGCAGGATGGCGCGCCCGCAGGTGCTCTTGCCGCATCCCGATTCGCCCACGAGGCCGAGGGTTTCGCCCTCGAATATGTCGAAGGAAACGCCATCCACCGCCTTCACCTCGCCCACGCGCTTGCGAAAGACGCCGGCGAATATGGGGAAGTGCATCTTGAGGTCGCGCACCTCGACGATCTTCTTTCGCGGGCCGGAAGCATCAAACATCGCGTTCGCCTCCCGTCGCCGGATCCCAGAAACAGGCCACGTCATGGCCATCGCCGAGCGGAATGCGGGGCGGGTTTTCCCGCCGGCAGCGCGCAAGCGTGTGATCGCAGCGCGGCGCGAAGGGGCAGGCGCGGGGCTCGGCGCCCAGCACCGGCGGCTGGCCGGGGATCACTCGCAGATGCTCGGCCCT
>JALVEX010000346.1 GCA_027030435.1 Paracoccaceae bacterium | reverse complement strand
TAAGGCGCTATGGTGGCGGGAATCACGCCGAGCTTCGTCTCCGTCAGGCCGAAGCGCGCCCCTTCGGCCCCGATCGCCACGTCGCAGACGCTCATCATGCCGATGCCGCCACCGAAGGCCTGGCCCTGGATACGCCCGATCAGCGGCTTTGGCAGGGTGTTCAGCGCCTGCAGCATCTCGGCCAGCCGGCGCGCCTCGCGCCGCTTGGTGGCGCCATCGGCCTTCATCGCCGCCAGCATCCACCGGAGATCCCCCCCGGCGCAGAAGCTCCTGCCCGCGCCCGTCAGCACCACCACGCGCACCGCATCATCCGCGCCGAGGCACCGGGCGGCATCGGTGAGGGCGTCCATCATCGCAGGAGAAAGGCAATTGTGCCGCTCGGGCTCGTTCAGGGTGAGGGTCGCCACCCCGCGCGCGTCGGTTTTTATGATAACGGGTCCGCTCATGCCTCTTCCTCCTTCTCTCCCCCCCGCATCGCGCGCGCCATGGCCGCGGCTTCAGCGATCACCGCGCGGTCAAGCCCTGTTTCGAAGCCGAGCCCCGCAAGATGCGCCTCGACCGCCTCCGTCGCCACATTGCCGGAGGCCCCCGGCGCATAGGGGCAGCCCCCGAGCCCGCCAACGGCGGCGTCAAACACCCGCAGGCCCAGCGCCAGAGCGGCATCGATATTGGCAAGCGCCCGGCCCTCGGTATCGTGAAAATGCCCGGCAAGGCGGTGCGCCGGCACCTCATCCAGCACCGCAAGCAGCATCCGCGCGGTGCTGTCAGGCGTGGCGCGGCCGATGGTATCGCCGAGCGAAATCCCGTAGCAGCCGGCGGCGAAGAGATCCCCCGCCACCCGCGCCACGGCTTGCGGCGCCACCCTGCCCTCATAGGGGCAGTCGGTGACGCAGGAAACATAGCCGCGCACGGGGATATCGGCGTGGCGCGCCGCCTCGAGCACCGGCGCGAAACGCGCGAGGCTCTCGCTGATCGAGCAGTTGATGTTCTTGCGGCTGAAGCTCTCGGAGGCGGAGGCAAAGACGGCGATCTCGTCCGCCCCCGCCGCCACGGCCGCCTCGTAGCCCTTCATGTTGGGCACCAGCGCCGCGTAGGCAACGCCGGGTGCGCGGCTGATCCCGGCCAGCACCGCGGCGCTGTCGGCCATCTGCGGCACCCAGCGGGGCGAGACGAAGCTCGCGCATTCGATATGGCGAAAGCCGGCGCGCGAGAGGCAGTCCACCAGCGCGATCTTCTCCACCGTCGGGATCAGGCGCTTTTCGTTCTGAAGCCCGTCGCGCGGGCCCACCTCGAAGATCTCCACATATTCGGCTTCGCCCATCATTGCCCCTCCTCCTCAGGTGGCGGATAGAAATCACGGGTGTAGATCTGCGCCTCTCCATCCACCGCCAGCGCGCGCTGAAAGGCCGGGCGTGCGGTCAGGCGCTCGCGGTAGGCGTCAACCCCCGCCAGCAGCCCCGCCGGCACGAAGCGGCGCGCGATCATCACCCCATAGCCCACCGCCACATCCACCGCCGTAAATCCCGAAGGCAGAAGCCATTCGTGATCGCTGACGGCGCGGTCCACCACCTCCAGCACCTTCTCGAGCCGGCGCGCCTCGAGCCGCATCACCGTGGGCGAACGCATCCAGGGCTCGCGAAGCACGATATGATGCTGGGTGAGATTGGCGATGTGCTGGCCGATGGTTTCGGCAAAATGCAGCCATTGCAGCCAGTCGGCGCGCTCTTCGTCGCCGGGCGGGCGGAAGAGGCCGAGATGGGGCCGCGTTTCCAAGAGATATTCGGTGATCGCGCCGGATTCGAACAGCACCCGCCCGCCGATCTCCAGCGCCGGCACCCGCGCCGCCGGGGAAAGGGCGCGGAATTCATCGCTGCGCATGGATTTGTCGAAGAAGCTCCAGTGCCGGATCTCGTATTCAAGCCCCATTTCCTCCAGCAGCCACAGGATGCGGAAGCTGCGCGCCTGCGCCACGTGATGCAACCGGATCGTCATCGCTCAAGCGCCTCCCCTTCATCTTGGCCCAAATACTCTCGCCGAAGGCAAGGGCCGCGAGGCCCTTCCCTCATGCCCCGTCTTCGCT
>JALVEX010000345.1 GCA_027030435.1 Paracoccaceae bacterium | reverse complement strand
GCTCGGCATCGGGCTTGCGCTGGAAAACAGATAGATCACGGGAGCGCTCCCGCCCTTGAAACCCGGGAGATCAACCTGCCCCGGCGGCTTTCGCCCCCCTTGCGCACGGCCGAGACGGCGGATCGGGCGGGAAAAAGCAATTGCACCAAGCGCGCGATGATGCCACGCGAGAGTTATCTCGCTCTAAGGCCCGGGCGGCCTGCTTTTGGAGAGCCGCGCGAGCTTCACCGCGAGCAGCACCCAGGGAGCGCCGTGGAAAAAAACGTCGAACCAGTCGAGCGGCGCAGTCAGTTGCCCTGCACGCAGCATCTGGAATTTCTCCCAAAGATGCGGCGGCACGAAGGGCGCGAGGCCGAGCGCCAGCGCGAACAGCACGAAAATGTGCAGCGGGGTTTCGTCGATGAACTTCAGCATGACCGGGCTTTCGGAATGGAAGGGAATGAAATGGCGCGGTTGACGGGACTCGAACCCGCGACCCCCGGCGTGACAGGCCGGTACTCTAACCAACTGAGCTACAACCGCGCTTATCGGGCTCGGGATCGGGAAAGGCAGCGTGGCGCGGTTGACGGGACTCGAACCCGCGACCCCCGGCGTGACAGGCCGGTACTCTAACCAACTGAGCTACAACCGCCTGCTGCCCGTTCCGGCAATGCCCGAACGTGTGCCGCAGCTTTTAGGCCCGCGTGCGCGCGCCGTCAATGGGAATCCGGGGCCGATCCGGTGAATTTTGTGCCGATGCCTGCTGTGCCCTCAGGCGGGCCTTCAGGCCGGTTCCATCAGCCCCTCTGCCTCGAGCCTTGCCTGTGTCCTGTCAAAGGCGGCAAGGGCGCGCTCTATCAATGTGTCGATCTCTTCGCGCGAGATCACGAGCGGAGGCGCGATGATCATGCGATCTCCCACATGGCGCATCACCAGCCCCTCCTCGAAGCAGAAATCGCGGCAGATGAGCCCCGCCGTGCCGGCGCCGGCCCGGAAGGCGGCGCGGGAGGCCTTGTCGGGCGTCAGCGCGACCGAGGCCATCATCCCCGAGATCACCGCCTCGCCCACCAGCGGATGCTCGGTGAGCGTGGCCCATTTCCGCGCGAGATAGGGCCCGGTATCCTCGCGCACGCGCTCGATGATCCGCTCCTCTTCCATGATGCGCAGGTTCTCGAGCGCCACCGCGGCCGAAACCGGATGCGCGGAGTAGGTATAGCCATGGTAGAATTCGCCGCCCTGCGAGATCACATCCGCCACCTCGCGGCTCACGATCGAGCCGCCGATCGGCGCGTAGCCCGAGGATAGGCCCTTGGCGATGGTCATGATATCGGGGCGGATGCCCCAGGTTTCGGAGCCGAACCAGTTGCCGGTGCGGCCGAAACCCGTGATCACCTCGTCTGCGATCAGCAGGATCTCGTGTTCGTCGCAGATGCGCTGGATCTCGGGCCAGTAGCTTGCGGGCGGCACGATCACGCCCCCCGCCCCCTGCACCGGCTCGGCGATGAAGGCCGCCACGCGATCCTCGCCAAGTTCTTCGATCTTCGCCTCCAGTTCGCGCGCCCGCATGAGGCCGAATTCCTCGGGCGACATCTCGCCCCCCTCGGCCCACCAGTTGGGCTGGCCGATATACTCGATGTCGGGGATCGGGATGCCGCCCTGTGCGTGCATCGCCGCCATGCCGCCGAGGCTTGCCGCGCCCACGGTGGAGCCGTGATAGGCATTGTGGCGGCTGATGAACACGGTCTTTTCCGGCTTGCCCTTCAGCGCCCAGTAATGGCGCACGAGGCGGATGTTGGTATCATTCGCGTCCGAGCCGCCGGTGGAGAAGAACACGTGATCGAGATCGCCCGGGGCAAGCTCGGCGAGCTTGCGCGCCAGCGCGATGGCGGGGGGGTGGGTCGTCTGGAAGAAGGTGTTGTAATAGGGAAGCTCCAGCATCTGGGCGCGCGCCGCCTCGGCCAGCTCCTCGCGCCCGTAGCCGATGTTGCAGCACCACAGGCCCGCCATGCCGTCGAGAAGCTCTTTGCCGTCGCTGTCGGTCAGGGTCACGCCCTTCGCACGTGTGATCACGCGCGCGCCCTTCTGCGCCAGTTCGGCACCAAAGGTGAAGGGGTGCAGGTGGTGGGCAGCGTCGAGCGCCTGAAGATCGGCGGTGGGGGTGTTGTGCAGGATGGTCATGGCATTTTCTCCGTCGGGGAAAGGCTTGTCTGACGTGTTATAACACCTTCGCGACATGTGCCAGAGCGAAAACGGCCGGGGCCGATGCGCGCGGGGCCGATGCGCTCGAGGGATGACGCGAGGGGATTGCGCGTTCAGGCGGCGGTGGCGTTTTCGGGCAGGATCAGCATGTCGTCAAGCGCCCACCAGGCGGTGATGGGGCTGCCGCTCTCGGCCTGCATCAGGTGATCCGCCTCCGCCTCGCTCACCAGCGCCGAGAGCGATCCGCCGCCCTCCAGCAGCACCTCGACGATCGAGCTGTTGCCCTGAAAGGCCACATCGCCAAGCCGCCCAACAACGCTGACAAGCCCGCCTTCCCCCTGCGCCTCCTTTGGCGCCTCTGCCCCGACCTTCACCCGCTCGGGGCGCACGGCGAGCGTGAGCGCCCCCTGCCCGGCCGCGGGCAGGTGATCTGAAGGCACGGCGATGGCGCCAAGCTCGGCCGTCTCGAGCCGCGCCTGCCCGCCCTCCGCGCGCTGGCCGCTGACGGCGAACATGTTGATCGAGCCTATGAAATCGGCCACGAAACGATCCACCGGGCGCTTGTAGAGCGCGGCGGGGCTGTCAAGCTGGCGCAGCACGCCATCCTTCAAGACCGCGATCCGATCGGCCATCGCCAGCGCCTCGGACTGATCGTGTGTCACGATCACGAAGCTGACGCCCACGCTTTCCTGAAGCTTCACCAGCTCGAGGCGCATGGCATCCCTCAGCTTGGCATCGAGCGCCGAAAGCGGCTCGTCAAGGAGAAGCACCTTGGGCCGCTTCACCAGCGCGCGCGCCAGCGCCACCCGCTGGCGCTGCCCGCCCGAAAGCTGATCGGGCTTCCTGTGCGCGAAATCGGAAAGATGCACCTGCGCCAGCGCCTCGGCCACCTTCTCGCGGATCTCGGCCGCCGGCCGGCGCTCGAGCTTCAGCCCGTAGGCCACGTTGTCGGCCACGCTCATGTGGGGAAACACGGCGTAGGACTGGAACACCATGTTGACAGGGCGCTTGTTGGCGGGAATGCCCGTCATGTCCTGGCCATCGATGGCCACCGAGCCTTCGGTGGCGGTTTCGAGCCCGGCGATGATGCGCAGCAGGGTGGATTTGCCGCAGCCCGAAGGGCCGAGGAGCGCGAAGATCTCGCCCGGGCGGATATCGAGCGAGATATCCTGAAGCGCCGTGAAGGAGCCGAAGCGCTTTGTCACGCCCTTGACGGAGATGATCGGGGATTCGCTCTTGTTCATTGCCTGGGTTCCTCGAAGCTCTGGAAGCGCATGGCCAGGAAGGTGACCAGAAGCGTTATCAGGATCAGGATGGTGGAGGCGGCATTGATCTCGGGAGTGACCGAGAAGCGCACCATGGAATAGACCTTGATCGGGAAGGTCACGGTATTGGGCCCGGAGGTGAAGAAGGTGATGACGAAATCATCGAGGCTCAGGGTGAAGGCCAGAAGCGCGCCGGCAACGAGGCCGGGCTTCATGTGCGGCAGCAGGATATCGCGGAAAACCTGGAATTCCGTGGCCCCGAGATCCTTCGCCGCCTCCTCCATCTCGCGGTTGAAGGAATTGAGCCGCGTGCGGATCACCATCGCCGCGAAGGGAAAGGAGAAGGTGATATGGGCGATGATGATATTGGTGAGGTTGAGGGGGAAGGGCATGTCGCGCGGCACGTATAGCCCGAAGGAGGAGAAGAACACCGCGAGGCTCACGCCCATGCAGATCTCTGGGATGACGATCGGGAGCGAGACCATCCCCTCGAACACCGGCTTCAGCGGGAAGCGGAAGCGCCAGAGCACCACCGCCGTGAGCGCGCCGAGGATCACGGCGATCAGGGTGGAGATGAAGGCGATGGCGAGCGAATTGATGAAGGCCTCCATCAGGGCATCGTTATGGAAGGCCTTTTCGTAGTATTTGGTGGTGAAGCCCTTCCAGATCACGTTGCCGCCGCGGCGTGAATTGTTGAAGGAGAAGATCACCAGCACCACGATCGGCGCATAGAGGAAGATCGAACCGAGGAAGAAGACGAGGCGCAGCGAGAGCTTGCGCGAATAATCGAAGGGGCCGGCGGGTTCGCGCTTTTCTCTAGCCACGGGCTTCCTCCCGCTTGCGCTGGCGCATGGCATGGAAGCTCTGGAGCGCCAGCAGGATGAAGGTGATGTAGAGCAGGAACAGCGAAAGCGCCGAGCCGAAGGGCCAGTCGTTGCCGCTCTTGAACTGGCGCTCGATCACATTGGCGATCATGTCCACCTGGCCGCGGCCCAGAAGATCGGGGATGAGGAAGGAGCCCAGCATCGGGATGAAGGTGATTACCGTCGCCGTATTGATCCCGCCCGAGGAAAGCGGCAGCAGGATCTGGCGGAAGGTGCGCCACTGGCTGGCGCCGAGATCGAGGCTGGCTTCGAGATAGCTGCGGTCAAGCCTTTCGAGCGAGGCGTAGATCGGCAGCACCGCGAAAGGGAGATAGACGTAAACCAGCCCGATCATCACGCCCACGGGCTCGCCGAGGAATTTCACCGGCATGAAGCGCTCGCCGAGCAGGTGATAATCGCCAAGCCCGATCAGCGAGAGTGCCCGATCGCCCGCGCTCCACAGCCAGTGCAGCAGATCGTTGAGCCGCCCGCGGGTGCCGAGGATGTTGAGAAGCGCATAGGTGCGGATGAGGAGGTTTGTCCAGAAGGGCAGGATGATCACCAGGAGAAGCCAGGGCTTCCACTTCGGCTTCGCGGTGGCGATCACCATGGCGATCGGATAGGAAACCACGATGCAGACCGCGGTTGAGATCACCGAAAGCCAGACCGAGCGCCAGAACAGGCTGATGATCTCCGGCTCCAAGAGGCGCTTGTAGTTTTCGAGCGTCCAGGTGAGCCTGATCTTCGTCAGCCCCTCGGTTTCGCCGAAGCTGTAGAGCCAGATGATCCCGAGCGGCACGAAGAAGAAAAGCACCAGCCACACGAAAGGCGGCGTGAAAAACGCCAGAAACGCGCGGAAATTCTTGCGATAGCTTTCCATTACTCTCCCCGCGAGGAAGGGGCGCATCAGGCGGCGATGCGCCCCCTCGCCTCTTCGAAGCCGTCAGCCCGCGGCCTTGATCCGCGTCCAGGCGGCGTCGATCTTCGACATCACCTCCTGGCCGGGGAAGATCGAGATCTCGCATTTCTTGAGCACTTCCTCGGGCGGGAAGATCACCGGGTTTTCATTGTATTCCGGCCCCAGAAGCGCGCGTGCGGCCTTGTTGGGCGTGGCGTAATAGACGTAATCGGCATTCTTCGCCGCCACCTCCGCATCAAGCAGGAAGTTGATCAGCACATGCGCGCCATCCGGGTTGGGCGCGCCCTTGGGAATGGCGAGATCGTCCTCCCACAGAAGGCCGCCCTCCTTCGGAACCACGTAGGAAATGTCGTCATCCTCGTCCATGGCCTGCTGGATGTCGCCGTTCCATTCCTGCGCCAGATCCACTTCGCCCGCGAGCAGCAGATCCTGGCCGTTGTCAGGCGCGAAGGCGGTTATCCTGTCCTTCTGGGCGAGGATCATCTTCTCGGCGGCGGCGATGTTCTCGTCCGACCAGTCGTTGATCGATTTGCCCATCAGCTTGAACGCCATCTGGAAAACGGTCGTCGCCTCCCCCAGAAGCGCGATGCGCCCGGCGTATTTGTCGGAGGTGTAGAGATAGGCCCAGCTGTCGGGCACGCCATCCACCGCCGATTTGCGATAGCCGATCCCCACCGTGCCCCAGAAATAGGGGATGGTGTATTTGCGCCCCGGATCATGGGCCGGGTTGAGGAAATTGGGATCGAGGTTCTTCATGTTCGGCAGCTTCGAATGATCGAGCGGCATCAGCATGTCGGCCTGGATCATGCGCTCCACGTAATCGTTGGTGGGCACGATCAGATCGTAGCCGGGGTTGCCGTTCCTGAGCTTGGCGAAAAGCTCGTCATTGCTGGCAAAGAGATCGTAATTCACCTTGATGCCGGTGGCCTTGGTGAAATCCTCGAGCGTGGTTTCACCGATATAGGTATCCCAGTTGTAGAAATTGACGACCCCGGCATCGGCCTTCGCCCCCTTGGGAAGGGTGAAGACGAGGCCGGCGGCGGCGGCCCCCTGCAGAAGCTGGCGGCGGTTCGGTGAAAGGCGGTTCTTGCGCATGGTCTCTTCTCTCCTGTCGGAATGGCACTCGCTCATGGCGCGCGCTCGTGTTATAACACGCCCTACGCTACCGCGAGCAACGCGCCTACTCAAGAGAAACTTTGCCGGTCAATCAAGCCCGAAAGATGCTGCCATGATCACAGGAGCCCGGATATGAGCGCGGCCGGAGAGCCATCCGCCCCCTACCGCCCCAACACCATGGCCGATGGCCTGCTCGCCCGGCTGCGCGGCTCGCTCTTCACCGGCGCCTACGAACCGGGGCAGGCGATCTCCATTCGCCGCATTGCCGAGGAATACGGCGTCAGCGTGATCCCCGCGCGCGATGCGCTGCGCGCGCTGGTGGCCGAAGGGGTGCTGATCTTCCGCGACAGCCGCACCATCGCCGTGCCCGAGCTCGATGGCCCCCGGCTCGCGGATCTGAGCTTCGCGCGCCTCAGCCTAGAAGGCGAACTGGCTACGCGCGCCTTCGAAAGGCTCTCCCGCGAAGGCCCGGAACCCTTGCGAGAAATAGATGCCGCCCTCGATCAGGCCATCGCCGCCAACGATCCCGAGGCCTATGTGCGCGGCAATCACGCCTTCCACTTCCACATCTACCACCGCGCCACTTCCCCTCTCCTCCTGCGCATCGTCGAAACCCTCTGGCTGCAATACGCGCCCTCCATGCGCAAGGTCTGCCAGCTCTACGGCGCCAGCGACATCAAGCACGATTACCATCGCGCAGCGCTCAATGCCCTCGAAACCGGGCAGAAGCAGGCTTTCGCGGATGCAATCCGCAAAGACATCCGCCAGGGCCTCGATTTCATCGCCGGCGCCGATATGCAGGGATGAGCCAGCACCCCCGGCACCCGTCCCCTCATCACTGGTCCATAAATATCCCCGGGGCGCGGGGCGGGGGCCGGAAGAATGTCGGGCAGCCCCCGCATCCGGCCTTCACATCAAGGCTGGCGCTTCATCGCCGCCCCTCGGCCTCGTCGATCAGCCCGCGCACCCAGCGCCCCGCCAGCCATGTTGCCGGGATGCCGAGCACGATCCCCCCGATGGTGCTTTCGAGCGGCGAGAGCGCCCTGAGCCCGATGGCCTGGGTCATCAGCCCGATCAGGAAGAGGTTGATCGCCACCGCCCCGGCGGCGAAGGGGTAAAGCACAAGCGCGAGCTTCCATACCGGCCAGGGCCGGCCCCTGCCGCCATCCCGGGCCCCGCCAGCCCCTGCCTCCTCGCGCCTTTTCATGCCACATCCTCCGCCACGGCGCTGCGCGCCAGAGCCGCCGCGATCAGCCCCGGCACCTCCGGGTGCAGCCCGATCGCGGGCAGGATCGCCCCTTCGAAACCACCTTGGCGCAACAGCGCCGGCACGTCCTCGCGCACATGCTCCCCCCCGGCGGCAAACAGCGGCAGGCAAAGGGCGGGCGCTTCAGCTGCCCGGGCCGCCTCGGGCAGGAAGGGCGCCTCCTCGACAAACCCCAGATGCACGGCGCGAAACGCCCCCCCCGCGGCCACATGATCGGCGATCCGGCGCGCCGCGCGCGCCACGTCGGCGTTGTTCTTCGCCCCGTGCGCCGCAAGCACGAGATCGCAGGCAGGTGCTGCCAGCCCCAGGGCCTCTGCCCCATCGTTCGCAGCCCGCAGGGCGAGATCCCACAACGCCGGATCACAGCCGAAGGGCTCAAGGATACGCGCGCTTGTGGCATGGATCCCCGCCTTCTCCATACGCTCGGGAAGATTGACCTGCGTGAACCATCCATCCGCCATGAACAGCGGATAGATCAGCGCGTCCGGCGCCCCATCGAGCGCCCGCTCGAGCGCCCCGGGCGCGGCCAGCGTGGCCGAGGCCACCCGCCAGCCCTCCCCTGCCCGCGCCGCCACCTTGTCCGCCAGCGCGCCAAGCGCCGCCTCCGCCGGCCCGGGATCGGAGGGCTGGCCATGGGCCACGATAACGGCTGCGCGCGGGGCCGTTTCAGGTGCCATTTCAGTGGCTGGTGCC
>JALVEX010000344.1 GCA_027030435.1 Paracoccaceae bacterium | reverse complement strand
AGCCGCCATCGCCCGCGCGGCCATCGAAAGCGCGGCAGAGAATTTTTCCGATGGCGTCGTGGCGCCGGCGTTCTGGTATCTGCTGCTGGGGCTGCCGGGGGCAATCGCATACAAGGCCGTGAACACCGCCGATTCGATGATCGGATACAGAAACGGGAAATACCGCCGGTTCGGCTGGGCCGCCGCGCGGCTTGACGATCTCCTGAACTGGATCCCGGCCCGCCTTTCGGCCATCCTCATCCTGCTGGCGCACGGGAAATTGCGCGCCCTTCCGATGGTGCGGCGGGATGCGCGCCTGCATCGCTCGCCCAATGCCGGCTGGCCCGAAGCGGCGAAGGCGATTGTGCTTGGCGTTTCACTCGCCGGCCCGCGGAGCTATGAAGGCGAGATGCGCGATTTTCCCTTCGTTCACCCCGAAGGCAAGGCGCCGGCAAGGGCTGCCATCCGGGCCGCCGTGGCGGCGCTCTGGCGGGCCTGGGCGCTTCTCGCGGCAATGCTGGCGATCATGGGGTTGGCGGGCATGATTTTCTGAATGGTTGCCCTCGCGCGCCAGATCGCTACTGTTTCCGGTAAATTGTCTGATGGGAGCTGTTCCATATGCGAGTGTTAAATATCATCGCCCTTTCCCTTTCCCTTTTCCTCATCGCGCCCGGGCTTGCCCGCGCCAAGGCAGGCTGCGGCGGGGATTTTTCCCGCTTTGTCGAAGGGCTGAAGAAGGAGGCCGTGGCCAGGGGGCATGATCCCGCCACGGTGGCGAAATTCTTCCGCTCTGTTGCGCTTGATCCCAAGGTGATCAGGGCCGACAGGGCGCAAGGCGTGTTTCGCAAGAACTTCATCGATTTTTCGCGTGCCGTGATCAGCCGCAACCGGATCAACAACGGGCGGGCAAATGCGAAAAAATACGCCCGCCTCTTCGATCGGATAGAGCGCCGGTATGGCGTATCTCGTGGCGTCTTGCTGGCGCTCTGGGCGCTGGAAACGGATTTCGGCAAGGTGCAGGGAAAGTTCAACACGCTGAACGCGCTTGCCACCCTCGCCCATGATTGCCGCCGTGCCGAGCTTTTCCGGCCGCAGATATTTGCCGCGCTGGAGCTTTATGAACGCGGCGATTTCGACCCGCGCCGCACCACGGGCGCCTGGGCCGGCGAGATCGGCATGGTGCAGATGCTGCCCGGCGATATCCTTGAAAACGGCGTGGATGGCGATGGCGATGGCCATGTGCGCCTCAAGACATCTCCGCCCGATGCGCTGACGAGCGGCGCGAAGATGCTGCGCGGGCTGGGCTGGCGGGCCGGGGAGCCCTGGCTTCAGGAAATCGTCGTGCCCGCCGATCTCGATTGGAGCAGGACGGGCCTCAACCATCGCCTGCCGGTGCGGGAATGGGCCGCGATGGGCGTGCGGCCACGCTCGGGGCGCTTCCTCGGGGGCGGCGATCTTCCGGCTTCGATCCTGCTGCCGATGGGGCGCAAGGGGCCGGCCTTCATCGCCTACCCCAATCTCGACGTGTTCTTCGAGTGGAACAAGAGCTTCGTCTATGTAACCACCGCCGCCTATTTCGCCACACGGCTTGAAGGCGCACCCGTTTTCAATCCCGGCAATCCCGAACCCGGGCTTTCGCTGAAGCAGATGAAAGCCCTGCAAAGGAAGCTGGCGGCACGGGGGCATGACGTGGGCAAGATTGACGGCATTCTCGGCGCAAAGACCCGCGCGGCCGTCCAGGCAGAACAGTTACGCCTCGGCCTGCCTGCAGACGCCTGGCCGACGCTTGCGCTCCTTAAAAGGCTTTGATCGGGCGAAAAGCCGCGAAAATGTTTTAACATTATCTTAAATTCGTGCGAGAGGCGCCCAATTCACGCCCCAATCAGATGGCCATATAGCCTCATACCGAGGCGGCAAATCGCCGGCAGGTGCTGAAGTGAAACATGTAACATCGAAAACATCGATAATCTGAAAGGAAAGACAATGCTGAACCTGATCAAGAATTTCGCCCGTGACGAATCCGGCGCCGTGACCGTTGACTGGGTGGTTCTGACCGCCGCGATCGTGGGCCTGGGCATCGCCGTCGTGGCGAGCGTGCGCAGCTCGACCG
>JALVEX010000343.1 GCA_027030435.1 Paracoccaceae bacterium | reverse complement strand
CGCCACCCGAGACATCGCGCAAGGTGAAGCCCACCCCCGGCGCGGCCATGGCGAGGCGCTTCACCACGTCATGAATGGCTTGCGTTTCGGCGCGGTCGGAGCGCAGGAATTTCAGCCGTGCCGGCGTGGCGTAGAACAGATCGCGCAGCTCCACCGTGGTGCCGACGGAGCGCGCCGCCGGGCGTAACGCGCCGATCTCGCCGCCGGCAACCGAAATGCTTGCCCCTTCGCCCCCTTCCGCGCGCGAGGTGATGGTAAGCCGCCCCACAGCGCCGAGCGAAGGCAGGGCCTCGCCGCGAAAGCCGAAACTGTGGATGTCAAGGAGATCCGAGCCATCGATCTTTGATGTGGCGTGGCGCGAAAGCGCGAGCGGCAATTCTTCGGGCAGCATACCGCAGCCGTCATCGGCTACGCGGATCAGGGTCTTGCCGCCGTCGGCTATGGAAATCTCGATGTTTCCGGCCTCGGCATCGAGGGCGTTTTCCACCAGTTCCTTCACCGCAGAAGCGGGCCGCTCGACAACCTCGCCTGCCGCGATACGATTGATCGCGGCCTCGTCAAGCTGGCGAATTCGGGGGCGGGCCTGGCTTATATTGGGGGCGTTCAGGGTCATGCCACAAAGTCTAGCATGATCCCGCGCGATTCGGCCAGCGCGGCCGGAAACGCGAGCCGCTCGGGCCGTGACGGGCTTGACTTGCGCGGCCTGCTGTCTCCAAAAGGCGGGATGGGATGGCGAAAGGAAGGGCCGTGCTGAGATATCGCGCATTGATGGCGCTGGCGTGGCTGGCGGTTCCGGTGGCGTTCCTTCTGCGGCTGGCGAGGGGCAAGGACACGGCCGCCACCTTCGCCGCGCGTCTGGGCTTTGCCGGCACCACGGCGGGCACCCGCCCGGTGATCTGGCTGCATGCCGCAAGCGTCGGCGAGATGAATACTCTTTCGCTGCTGATCCGCCCCTTCCTCGAGGCATTCTCCGGCCATGATCTGCTGGTCACGGTCTCCAACCGCATCGCCTTTGAAAAGGCCCGGGGGCTCGCGGGCGAGCGGGTGCATGTGGCGATCGCACCACTGGATTTCCCCTCCGCTCTGCGCCGGTTTCTGAATCGCTGGCGGCCGGTGCTTTCGCTCACCCTTGAAAACGAGGTCTATCCCCTGCGCATGGAAACGCTGGAGAAGCGAGGCGTGCCGATCGTTTACGTGAATGCGCGGATGTCTGCGAAAAGCCATGCCGCATGGGCCCGGCGCCCTCGGTTCGCGAGGCGTATTTTCGGCCATATCAGGCTCTGTTTTGCGCAGGATTCGGCTTCGGCAGAGCGGTTTGCGGATCTGGGTGTGGAAAAGGAGCGCATCCGCATGATCGGCAATCTCAAGCGGTTCCAGCCGGCGCAAGCGCCCGATCACCCCGATCTCGCCGCCATTCGCGCGGTTTTCCCGCCCGAACGCACGCTCCTCGTGGCCTCCACCCACAGGGGCGAAGATGAAATTCTGATCGAGGCCTTCCGGCTTGCCCGCGCCCGCACGCCTGGCCTCAGAATGATCCTTGCGCCACGCCACCCCGCGCGCGCGGGCGAGATCGCGCGGCTGCTTGAAGGCGCGGGGCTTTCCTTTGCCACCCGATCAAAGGGCGAGATGCCGGGGCTGGAGGATGATGTCTATCTCGCGGATACGGTGGGCGAGATGGCGCTGTGGTATTCCCTGGCCGCCACCACCTTCGTGGCCGGCACGCTGGTGCCGGTGGGCGGCCACACGCCCTACGAGCCGGCGGGCTTCGGCTCGGCCATCATACACGGGCCGATGTATTCGAATTTCGAAGAGGCATACGCACGGCTTCTGGCTGAAAAAGGCTCTGTTCAGGCGGAAAATGCAGAGAAAATCGCCGCTGCATGGCATTCTCTTCTGGACCCAGCCATCCGCTCGGCACAAGTGAAAGCAGCGCAAAAGGCGCTGTTCGAAGGCGGTGACAAGGCCCGTGCGATTGGCGAAATCATCCATGAGATCACCGCCCTTCTGCCCTCGGCCCGGCAAAAGGAGGCCCGCGCATGAATCTTCCCGCCAGCAAGATCGAGGTAGTGGCGCCAAATCTCAAGCGCCGTCTTTC
>JALVEX010000342.1 GCA_027030435.1 Paracoccaceae bacterium | reverse complement strand
GGCGGATCTTCGTCACGGCGCCTATCTTGACGCCGGCGAGGCGCACGTCGGTTCCCACCGTCACGCCGTTGAGCGAGCGGAAGCTGGCCTGAAGCTCGTAGTGATCCTTGCCCGCCGTGGTGAGGCCGGTGGACTGGCGCGCGTAGATCGCGAAGGCCAGCGCGGCCAGGATGACGACCCCGCCCGCCACGATCTCACGCATGTTCGCTGCCATGATCCCTGCGCCTCCCGCCTCGGCCGGCCCGCTCCGCCCCTGGGCCTATTCCGGCCGCCAGGCTTCGTAATCCTGCCAGTCCTTCGGATGGGCGCGCAGGATGGAGCCGGCGGGCGCATAGGCCTCGGGCGTGCCGGTGCGGTTGGGCACATGGGGCTTTTCCCAGGGCTTGTGCGCGAGCGGCTTTTCGCTCGGCGGCTCGTCCCAGATGAAATGCAGCCAGCCGTGCCAGTCGGGCGGAATGCGGGTCGCCTCGGGCTCGCCGTTGTAGCAGACCCAGCGCCGCTTTCCGTCCTTGCTGCGGTAATAGACATTGCCCTCTTCATCCTCACCGACCCGCACGCCGTAGAGCCAGGTGTAGATCTGGGTGCCGATTGTCTGGCCATGCCACCAGGTGATGAGCCGCAGAATGAAGTTCATGGGTGCCCTCCGTGTTCTTCCTCCCCATATGAACCATCATCGCGGGAAGGTCCAGTGGCAAGCGCGCCCGCCGGGCGGAGCGGGGCGATTTTGCGCCTTTGCGAAAGTGGTGCCGGCCTGCGGGGAGGGGCAGCGGCCTCAGCCCGGGCTGGACGCTGCCGCAAACGCAGGGAGGCGGGCCGCAAAGCCCGCCTCCCGGTGCGATTTCGCATGTTTCATCGGATCCCCCGAAGGGTCGCCCTGCGCCCGCGGCCGCCTCACCCGGCGGAGGCGGGCTCCTTCGCCTGATCGGCGTAGATCAGGAGCGGCGGGGCCTTGCCGGTGACGGCTTCCTCGTTCACCACCACCTCTTCCACGTTCTCGAGGCCGGGCAGCTCGAACATGGTATCCAGAAGGATATCCTCCATGATCGAGCGCAGGCCGCGCGCGCCCGTCTTGCGCTGGATGGCGCGCTTGGCGATGGCGCGCAGGGCCTCGTCGGTAAAGGTGAGCCTGGCATCTTCCAGTTCGAACAGGCGCTGATACTGCTTCACCAGCGCGTTCTTGGGCTTGGTGAGGATGGTGACAAGCGCATCCTCGTCAAGATCCGTCAGCGTGGCGATCACCGGCAGACGGCCGACGAATTCGGGAATCAGGCCGAATTTCAGCAGATCCTCGGGCTCCAGATCCTGAAAGACCTCGCCGATGTTGCGTTCGTCATTGTCCTTCACATCGGCGCCGAAGCCGATCGAGGAGCCCTTGCCGCGCTGGGAGATGATCTTGTCGAGCCCGGCGAAGGCGCCGCCGCAGATGAAGAGGATGTTGGTGGTGTCCACCTGCAGGAATTCCTGCTGGGGGTGCTTGCGCCCGCCCTGGGGCGGCACGCTCGCCACCGTGCCCTCCATGATCTTCAGGAGCGCCTGCTGCACCCCCTCGCCCGAAACGTCGCGGGTGATCGAGGGGTTGTCGGACTTGCGGGTGATCTTGTCCACCTCGTCGATATAGACGATGCCGCGCTGGGCGCGCTCGACGTTGTAATCGCTGGCCTGCAGGAGCTTGAGGATGATGTTTTCCACATCCTCGCCCACATAGCCCGCTTCGGTGAGCGTGGTGGCATCGGCCATGGTGAAGGGCACATCGAGGATGCGCGCCAGCGTCTGGGCGAGAAGCGTCTTGCCGCAGCCGGTGGGGCCGATGAGCAGGATGTTGGATTTCGCCAGTTCGATATCGCCCGCCTTCTCGGCATTGTTGAGGCGCTTGTAGTGATTGTGCACCGCCACCGAGAGCACGCGCTTGGCGTGTTCCTGGCCGATCACGTAATCATCGAGCACATCGCAGATTTCCTGCGGCGTGGGCACGCCGTCGGTCGTCTTGAGCCCCGAGGATTTGGTTTCCTCGCGGATGATGTCCATGCAAAGCTCGACGCATTCATCGCAGATGAATACGGTGGGCCCGGCGATCAGCTTGCGCACCTCGTGCTGGCTCTTGCCGCAAAATGAGCAATAGAGTGTGTTCTTGCTGTCACCGCTCGTGTTGTTCGCCATCCTTCACCTCTGAGGCTTTCGTTTCCATGCTCGCCCCCAAGGGGGCCGGCCGCTGCCTTCTTCCGCCGATCCGGCCTGTGCTGCCGGAGCGCCGGTTTCGCCTTCATCCGGCCGGCATCCCTTCGCGCGCCAGCTTATGGCAGAGGCGGGCATTCCACAATCTCAAAATGCCGCCCCAGGCGCCCGGCGCGGCCCACGCCATTTCGCCGTTTCGCCCCGGCGCCCGGCCATGCTCAGCTTTCCCCTTCTTCCACGGGCGCCCGGCTTTCCACGATCTCGTCGATCAGGCCGAAGGCTTTGGCCTCCTCGGGCGACATGAAATTGTCGCGCTCCAGCGCCGCCTCCACATCCTTGAGCTTCTGGCCCGTGTGTTTGACGTAGATCTCGTTCAGCCGGCGCTTGAGCTTCAGCGTTTCCTCGGCGTGGATCATGATATCCGTGGCCTGCCCCTGGAAGCCGCCGGAGGGCTGATGCACCATGATGCGGGCATTGGGGAGCGCGTAGCGCATCCCCGGTTCCCCGGCCGCGAGCAGCAGCGAGCCCATGCTCGCCGCCTGGCCGACAACCAGCGTGCTGACCTTGGGGCGGATATACTGCATCGTGTCGTAGATGGAGAGCCCCGATGTCACCACCCCGCCGGGGCTGTTGATATACATCGAGATTTCCTTCTTCGGATTTTCCGCCTCCAGATGCAGGAGCTGCGCCACCACGAGCGCGGCCATGCCGTCATGCACCGGGCCGGTGACGAAGATGATGCGCTCCTTGAGGAGGCGCGAGAAGATGTCATAAGCCCTTTCGCCCCGCGCCGTCTGTTCGACGACCATCGGCACGAGTGTGTTCATCGTGTATTCGATTCGATCGGTCATGTATGTCCTGCCTGCCTCCGGGTTAACCGTTTCAATCGCCCGCAAGGGGCCGAGCCTTGCGGAATCTTATGCGTGCCGCTGCCGGACCGCAACCCGGGAAAGCAACGCATCCCGCCCCCTGCGACATCCCGGCCAGAGATGAATGCAGTGTCGCCGAAAATGCTTTTCAAAACGTCAATGGACGGCCTTTTCATCCTTGCCCGCCCCCGTTCACCGGCGCAGGCAGGAAGCGGCCCTTCCTGCTGGCGATGAAATCATGCACGGCGCGGATGGCCGGGGTGATCTGCAGATCGGTGCGATGCAGCAGATACCACTGCCGGCGGATCGGCAGGCCCTCGGCCGCGAGCGTCACCAATCGGCCGGAATTGAGCTCCTCCGTCACGGTATGCTGGGAAATGAGCGCGATCCCGAGCCCGGCCATCACCGCCTGCTTGATGGTTTCATTGGTGCCAAGCTCGATGGTGCGGTAAGGCGCGCCGTCGCCGATGCGATCGAGATAGCGGGTCATCAGGATGCGCGTGCCCGAGCCCTCCTCGCGCGAGATGAACACCTCCTCGAGGAGATCCTGCGCCGCGATCGCCTCACGGCCCGCGAGGCGGTGCCCGGGGGGCGCGATGATCACATGGGGGTGCACGCCGATCGGCTCCACCACACAGGCCGGCCGGCGCGGCGGGCGGCCCATGATGGCGAGGTCGAGCGCATGGCGCTGCAGCGCGGAGATGGTTTCATCCCGGTTGCCGACCCGCAGCTGCACCTCGATCCCCGGATGCGCCGCGCGCAGATCGGCCACCAGCTTCGGGGCGAAATACTTGCCCGTCGAGACGACCCCGAGCACCACCACCCCGGCCCGCCCGGCCCTGAGCGCGTCGATCTTCGCCGCCGCCCCGGAAAGCGCCGCCTGGATGATGCCGTCGGCCTCCAGAAGGGCGGCGCCCTCGGGCGTCAGCCGCTGGCGCCCCGGCCCGCCCCGGTAGAGCAATCTGGCGCCGATATTCTCCTCCAGCAGCTTCAGCTGGGTATGGACGGCCGGCGGCGTGAGGCCCAGCCCCTCGGCCGCGGCGGTGATGGAGCCGGTTTCCGCCACTTCACGCAGGGCGCGCAACTGTTTGAAAGTTATGGCTTCCGGCTTCATATTAAATTTTTCCTAATCAGGATTTCCTTTTATTAAATTTTCTATAGCGCAAAAACCTGCGATAGCAAGCCCGAGGCGCGACAGGCACCAGATTCGGGGGAATTCATGCAATCGAAACAGGATATCATCGAAGGGGATCTGATCCCGCAAAGGCTCCGCCCGGTGATCGCCAGCCTCTGCGCGGTCGGGGCCGATCTCTCCCGCCTGATCGCCCGCGGCCCGCTCGGCGGCGCGCTCGGCGCGGCAGTGGGCGAGAACACGGACGGCGATCAGCAGAAGGCGCTTGACGTGATGGCCGACGAGGCCTTCGCAAGCGCCCTCGGGGAGGCCGGCGTGCGCTGGTATGCCTCCGAGGAGCAGGAAGAAGTGGTGGCGCTCGATCCGGACGGGAAATTCGCGCTCGCCATCGACCCGCTCGACGGCTCCTCCAACATCGACGTGAACGTTTCCATCGGCACCATCTTCTCGATCTTCGAGGCGAAGGACGATCCGAACGAAAGCTTCCTGCGCCCGGCCGGCGAGCAGATCGCGGCGGGCTACATCATCTACGGGCCCCAGACGGGGCTGATGGTCACCTTCGGCGCGGGCACGCATTTCTACGTGCTCGATCCCGAAACGGACCGCTTCGTGCTGGCGCGCGAGGGCATCACCATCCCGCCCACCTCGCGCGAATTCGCGATCAACGCTTCGAATTACCGCCACTGGTCCAAGCCCGTGCGCGCCTATATCGACGATTGCCTGGCCGGGACCGACGGCATCCACGGCCGCAATTTCAACATGCGCTGGGTGGCTTCCCTCGTGGCCGAAACCCATCGCATCCTGAGCCGGGGCGGCATCTTCCTCTACCCTTCCGATTCCCGCCCCGGCTACGAACATGGCCGCCTGCGCATGGTCTATGAATGCGCGCCCATGGCCTTTCTGGTGGAAGAGGCCGGCGGCCGCGCCACCAACGGCACCGACCGCATCCTCGACCTGCGGGCCACAGAACTGCATCAGCGCACGCCGCTTGTCTTCGGCTCGGCGGAGAAGGTGGATCGCGTTGCCGCCTATCACGACCTTCCCGAAAAGGAAGTCTCCGCCCTCTTCGGCTCCCGCGGCCTGTTTCGCGAATAAGGAAACCAGACATGAGCAAGAAACACCCGATCATCTCCGTCACGGGCTCTTCCGGCGCCGGCACCTCCACGGTGAAGGATACCTTCGAACAGATCTTCCGCCGCGAAGGCGTGAAGGCGGTTTCGATCGAGGGCGATGCCTTCCACAAATACGACCGCCAGCAGATGAAGGAGGAGCTCGAAAAGCATTACGCCGCCGGCGATCCCACCTTCAGCCATTTCTCCTACGAGGCCAACGAACTGAAGGAACTCGAGCGGGTTTTCCGCGAATATGGCGAAACCGGCCGCGGGCGCACCCGCCACTACGTGCACAACGAGGAAGAGGCGAAAAAATACGGCGTGCCGCCGGGCAAGTTCACCGAGTGGAAGGAATTCGAGCCGGGCAGCGATCTCCTCTTCTACGAGGGCCTGCACGGCGCGGTGAAGAACGATGAGGTGGACCTGCCGAAATACACCGATCTAAAGATCGGGGTGGTGCCGGTGGTCAATCTCGAGTGGATCCAGAAGATCCACCGCGACAAGGCCCAGCGCGGCTATACCACCGAGGCCGTCACCGATGTGATCCTGCGCCGGATGCACGCCTATGTGCACTGTATCATGCCCCAGTTCACCGAAACCGACATCAACTTCCAGCGCGTGCCGGTGGTGGATACCTCCAACCCCTTCATCGCCCGCTGGATCCCCACGCCCGATGAAAGCCTCGTCGTGATCCGCTTCAAGAATCCGGCCGGCATCGATTTCAGCTACCTCCTTTCGATGATCCACGACAGCTGGATGAGCCGGGCCAATTCGATCGTCATTCCCGGCGGCAAGATGGATCTGGCGATGCAGCTGATCTTCACACCCATGGTTCACCGCCTGGTGAGCGAAAGCAAACGCGCCTGAGCGGCCCCGAGGGAGGAACGAGATGACAACCCGAGACAAGATCGAAACCAGCGGCGAAGACCGCATGGCAAACGCCATCCGCGCCCTCGCGATGGACGCGGTGCAGGCCGCCAATTCCGGCCACCCGGGCGCGCCCATGGGGCTCGCCGATGTGGCGACGGTGCTCTACAACCGCTTCATCAATGTCGATCCCTCGGCCGATCGCTGGCCCGACCGCGATCGCTTCGTGATGAGCGCCGGGCATGGCTCGATGCTGGTCTATGCCATCAATCACCTCCTGGGCTATGACGACATGGACATGGACCAGATCCGCAATTTCCGCCAGTGGGGCTACCGCACCGCCGGCCACCCGGAATACGGCCATGCCAAGGGCATCGAAACCACCACCGGCCCGCTCGGCCAGGGGATTTCCACCGCGGTCGGCATGGCGCTCGCCGAGCGGATGCAGAACGCCCGCTTCGGCGATGATCTGGTGGATCACCACACCTATGTGCTGGCGGGCGACGGCTGCCTGATGGAGGGCATCAGCCACGAGGCCATCGATCTCGCCGGCCACATGAAGCTCGGCAAGCTCGTTGTGATGTGGGACGACAACACCATCACCATCGACGGCAAGACGGATCTTTCCACCTCGATGGACCAGCAGAAGCGCTTCGAGGCCGCCGGCTGGCACGTGCAATCGGTGGACGGCCACGACAAGGAAGCCATCGCCGCCGCGATCGAGGCCGCTCAGGCCGATCCCCGCCCCTCGCTGATCGCCTGCCGCACCATCATCGGCTACGGCGCCCCCAACAAGCAGGGCACTTCCGCCACCCACGGCGCGCCCCTTGGCGAAGAGGAAATCGCCGCCGCGCGCGCCGCACTCGGCTGGGAATACCCGCCCTTCGAGATCCCGCAGGATGTCTATGACGCCTGGCACAAGGTCGCCGCGCGCGGGAAGGATGCCCGCGAGGCCTGGGAAGCGCGCCTCGCCGCCTCCCCGAAGCGCGAAGCCTTCGAGGCCGCGCAAGGCCCGATCGACAAGGCGGCGCTCGATGAAGCGATCCGCAGCTACAAGCAGCGCCTCAGCGCCGATGCGCCCAAGGTGGCCACCCGCAAGGCCAGCCAGATGGCGCTCGAAGTGATCAATTCGGTGATCCCGAACACCGTTGGCGGCTCGGCCGATCTCACGGGCTCTAACCTCACGAAAACCGAGGGAATGGAAGTGGTTACGCCCGATAATTACGGCGGCCGCTACATCCACTACGGCGTGCGCGAACACGGCATGGCGGCGGCGATGAACGGCATCTCGCTGCACGGGGGCCTGCGCCCCTACGGCGGCACCTTCCTGGTGTTCACCGATTACTGCCGCCCCTCGATCCGCCTTTCGGCGCTGATGAACCAGCCGGTGCATTACGTCATGACCCATGACAGCATCGGCCTTGGCGAGGACGGCCCCACCCACCAGCCGATCGAGCATATCGCAAGCCTGCGCGCCATGCCCAATGTGCATGTGTTCCGCCCCGCCGATGTGGTGGAAACGGCCGAATGCTGGCAGGCGGCGATGGAAAGCGAAACCACGCCGAGCGTGCATTGCCTTTCGCGCCAGGGCCTGCCCTGCCTGCGCACCACGCATACCGATGCCAACATGTCGGCCCGCGGCGCCTATGTGCTGCGCGAAGCCCCTGGCGGCAAGCGCGATGTCACGCTGATCGCCACCGGCTCGGAAGTGGCGATCGCCATGGAAGCCGCCGATCTTCTGGCCGCTGACGGCATCAGGGCGGCCGTCGTCTCCGCCCCCTGTTTCGAGCTTTTCGCCAAGCAGGACGAAGCCTACCGCAAGGAGGTGCTCGGCGATGCGCCCCGCGTGGGCGTGGAGGCGGCCGTCGAGCAGGGCTGGGGCAAGATCCTCGGGCCGAACAGCGCCTTCGTGGGCATGGAGGGCTTCGGCGCCTCGGCCCCGATCAATGATCTCTACGAGAATTTCGGCATCACGCCCAGGGCCGTTGCCGAAGCCGCGAAAAAGCTTGTCTGAAGGAGAGTTGCAGATGACAGTTAAAGTAGCAATCAACGGTTTCGGCCGGATCGGGCGCAACGTTCTGCGGGCGATCGTGGAATCGGGGCGCGAGGATATCGAGGTGGTGGCGATCAACGATCTCGGCCCGGTCGAGACGAACGCCCATCTGC
>JALVEX010000341.1 GCA_027030435.1 Paracoccaceae bacterium | reverse complement strand
CCAGTTGCCGGTGATGCCGAGGCGCTTGAACTCCTCGCGCTGGATATCCACCCAGCCTTCGGCGAATTTGCGGCATTCCTGACGGAAGGCGATGATGTCCACCTCGTCCTTGTCCTTGCCTTTAGCACGGTATTGCTCCTCGATCTTCCATTCGATCGGCAGCCCGTGGCAATCCCAGCCCGGCACGTAGCGCGCATCATGGCCCATCATCTGATGGCTGCGCACGACCATGTCCTTCAGGATCTTGTTCAGCGCATGGCCGATATGGAGGTGGCCGTTGGCATAGGGGGGGCCATCATGCAGGACGAAGGGCGGGCGGCCTTCCTTTTCCCGCAGACGGTGATAGACGCCGATCTTCGCCCAGCGCTTCAGCCATTCGGGCTCGCGCTTTGGCAGCCCGGCGCGCATGGGAAAATCGGTTTGCGGCAGGTTGAGCGTGGCCTTGTAATCGGGGGTTTCGCTCTTGTTTTCAGGCGTGTCGGCGCACATTTGGGGCGATCCTTGGCAGGTGATGGCAGATGGGTTTTCTGGCGGGCATTAGCTGGCGAATGCACTCTCCCGGCGGCTCTGTCGTGAAAATCAGAGCGCCGGGCCGGTAATTCGGGGTATGTGGAACCGCTGGTTCGTCATGGGCTACTCTATAGGCGCGCTGGCAGGCGGCGTCCAGTGGGGGCGGAGCACTTGCAAAGGGGGCACGGGTGGCGGATAGTCGCGCGGGAAATGCGGAAAGGATGGCGGGAATGCTTCAGGGCAGGCGCATACTTCTGATCATCGGCGGCGGCATCGCGGCCTACAAGGCGCTATTGCTGATCCGGCTGCTGCGCGCCGAGGGCGCGGAAGTGGTCCCGGTGCTGACGAAAGCGGGCGGAGAGTTCGTCACGCCCCTTTCGGTGGGCGCGCTGGCGGGCGGCAAGGTCTATCGCGATCTCTTCGATCTGACGGACGAGGCCGAGATGGGCCATATCGAGCTTTCGCGCGCCGCCGATCTGGTGGTGGTGGCGCCGGCCACCGCCGATCTTCTGGCGAAGATGGCGGCGGGGCTTGCCGATGATCTGGCCTCCACCCTGCTTCTGGCCACCGACAAGCGCGTGCTGGTGGCGCCGGCGATGAATGTGCGCATGTGGGAGCATCCGGCCACAAGGCGCAACGTGGAACAGCTGCAGGCTGACGGCATTCTCTTCGCCGGCCCCGGCGAGGGCGAGATGGCCTGCGGCGAGTTCGGCCCAGGGCGCATGGCCGAGCCCGAGGAGATCCTGGGCGCGATCAGAGCCGCGCTGGGCGAAGGACCGCTCTCGGGCCGCCATGTGATCGTGACATCGGGCCCCACTCACGAGCCGATCGATCCGGTGCGCTACATCGCCAACCGCTCATCTGGCGCTCAGGGGGCTGCGATCGCGGCCGCGCTGCGCGATCTTGGCGCGCGGGTAAGCTTCATCACCGGGCCGGCGGATGTGGCCCCGCCGGGCGGCGTGGATGTGGTGGCGGTGGAAACCGCGCGCGAGATGGAAAAGGCCGTAAAGGCGGCGCTGCCGGCGGATGCGGCGGTGTTTGCGGCGGCCGTGGCGGACTGGCGGGTGGAAAATGCCTCCGACAGCAAGATCAAGAAGGATGGCAAGGGCGCCCTGCCCCGGCTCGAACTTGCCGAGAACCCGGATATTCTGGCCGCCATCGCCGGCATGAAGGAGGGGCGCCCCCCCCTTGTAGTGGGATTTGCGGCGGAAACGGATGATGTGGTGGCGAATGCAGCCGCAAAGCGGGCACGCAAGGGGTGTGACTGGATCGTGGCCAATGACGTTTCGCCCGAAACCGGGATCATGGGCGGGGCCGAGAACGCGGTGGTGCTGATCTCGGATGACGGCGCCGAGGAATGGCCGCGGATGAGCAAGGATGCCGTCGCCAGAAGGCTGGCGGCGCGTATCGCGGAGGCGTTGGGGTGAGAGATTTCATGCCTCCGGCGGGAGTATTTTCGCCAAGATGAAGAGGGCGGGGATGGAGACCATCCGTATCAGCTGGATTGAAGGCGCGGATTGCGCACTGGGGCTGCCTTCCTATGCGACCCCGGGCGCGGCCGGGGCGGATGTGCGCGCCAATTTCCCGCCCGGGGAGCGGGAAGCGGGGATCGTGCTGCGGCCGGGGGAGCGGGCGCTGGTGCCCACGGGGATTGTGATGGAAATCCCGCCGGGCTTCGAGGTGCAGGTGCGGCCGCGCTCGGGGCTGGCGCTGAAGTATGGGATCATGCTGGTGAATTCCCCCGGCACGATCGACAGCGATTATCGCGGCCCGCTCGGGGTGATCGTGATGAACGCCGGGGGCGAGGATTTTCACATTGCGCATGGGGATCGCATCGCCCAGCTGGTGGTAGCGCCGGTTGTGCAGGCCCGTTTCGAATTGACGGAAAGGCTCGGTGAAACAGAGCGCGGGGGCGGCGGCTTCGGCTCCACCGGAAGGGGGTAGATCATGGCCGGCGGTTTCAGCGAGGGCGAGCTTCGCCGCTATCAGCGCCACATCATGCTGCGCGAGATCGGCGGGCCGGGGCAGAAGAGGCTGAAGGAGGCGCGCGTGCTGGTGATCGGCGCGGGCGGGCTCGGCGCACCGGCGCTCCTCTATCTTGCTGCTTCGGGTGTGGGGAAGATCGGCGTGATCGATGACGACGTGGTGGAAAATTCGAACCTTCAGCGCCAGGTGATCCATCGACATTGCGATATCGGCGCACCCAAGGCACAATCGGCGAGCCGGGCGATGGCGGCGATCAACCCGGATATCGGGATCGAGGCGATCGAGGCGCGCCTTGGCGAAGCCCTTGCGCGCGATCTCTTCCCCCGCTTCGATCTGGTGCTGGACGGCACCGACAATTTCGCCACCCGCTACATGGTGAACCGGATCGCGGCGGAGCATGGCACGCCGCTCATCGCCGCTGCGATCAGCCAGTGGGAAGGCCAGATCAGCCTCTATGATCCCGCGCGCGGCACGCCTTGTTTTCAGTGCATATTCCCCGAGGCTCCGGCACCGGGCCTTGCGCCTTCCTGTGCGGAAGCGGGCGTCTTTGCGCCCCTGCCCGGCGTGATCGGCGCCATGATGGCCGGCGAGGCTCTGAAGCACATCACGGGCGCAGGTGAGACCCTTGCCGGGCAGATGCTGATCTTCGATGCGCTTTACGGTGAAATGCGCCGTATTGCGCTGAAACCGCGCCCCGATTGCCCCGTGTGCGGCGAAAGCGCCTTGCCAAGCGCCCCTCTGCGGCCATAATTGACCGGACATTCAACAAGCTCTAACCACCAGGGGGAAATCATGAAAATTCTTGCAAGCATCGCGGCCGCGGCCTTTGCCGCACTGGCCACACCCGCCATTTCCGCCGATCTTCCCGATCTCGGCGGGCGCGAGGTCGTCGTCGTGACCGAAAACGCCTATCCGCCGCTGCAGTTCATCGAGCCGGGCACCGGCAAGGCGATCGGCTGGGAATATGACGCCATGAACGAGATCGCCAAGCGGCTCAACATGAAGGTGAAATATGAAAACATCAGCTGGGACGCGATGATCCCGGCGGTTTCCGAAGGCCAGTATGATATCGGCATGACGGGCATTACAATCCGTGACGATCGCAAGGAGAAGGTGGATTTCTCCGATCCCTACATGCGCTCGCAGATGGTGATGATGGTGCGCGGCGACGAGGATCGCTTCTCGAATGCCAAGGAATTCGCCGCCAATCCCGATCTGCTGATCGGGGCACAGCCCGGCACCACGCCCTTCTATGTGGCGGTTTACGACATCCTCGACGGCAACGAGGCCAATCCGCGCATCAAGCTTTTCGAAACCTTCGGCGCCAGCGTGCAGGCCCTGAAGGCGGGCGACGTGGACATGGTGCTGACCGACGGAACCGCCGGCGAGGGCTATACGAAGGCCTCGAACGGCGCGCTGAAGCTCGTGGGCGAGCCGCTCGGCACCGAGGATTTCGGCTTCATCTTCCCCAAGGGCAGCGATCTGGTGGCGCCCGTCAATGCCGCCATCGCCAGCATGAAGGAAGACGGCACGCTTGACCGGCTCAACAAGAAATGGTTCCTCGATTACAAGATGGGCGAGTGAGCGCCTGAAAGCATCAGGGCCCCGGGCATGCGTCCGGGGCCTTTTTTCTTGCCAGATCACGAGGCCTGCCATGATCAGCGCACGCGAGAACGACAAGGATTTTCCCTGGTGGCTTCTCTTCACCGCCAGCCTGGCCGCCTATCTCTTTTACCGCATCTTCACCAATGATCTCTACACCCAGATCCAGACAACCCTGCTGAAGGGCGCCGGGATCACCATATTCGTGACATTGGTAGCCTTCTCGCTTGCCTGCGCCATCGGGCTGATGCTGGCGCTTGGTGCAATGTCGCGCCATGTGATCCTGCGCCAGCTTTCGCGCTTCTATATCGAGATCATCCGCGGCATTCCGATCCTGGTGCTGCTGCTCTACGTGGCCTTCGTGCTGGCCCCCGCAATGGTGCAGGGCTGGAACTGGCTCGCCGCCCGGATCGGCTTCGACCCCATGCGCACGCGCGATTTCTCCCTCCTGTGGCGCGCCATCATCGCCCTTGCGATCGCCTATTCCGCCTTCATCGCCGAAGTATTCCGCGCCGGGCTGCAGGCGGTGGATCCGGGGCAGATCGAGGCGGCGAAGGCGCTCGGCCTTTCAGGCTGGCAGCGCTTTCGCCATGTTGTGTTTCCCCAGGCCTTCCGGACCATCCTGCCACCTCTGGGCAATGATTTCGTTGCCATGGTGAAAGACAGTTCGCTCGTCTCCGTGCTTGGCGTGGCCGACATCGCACAGCTTGGAAAGGTTACCGCCTCGGGCAATTTCCGCTATTTCGAAACCTACAACGTGGTTGCCCTCGATTACCTGATGATGACAATCACCCTTTCCCTTCTCCTGCGCCGCCTCGAACGCCGCCTGCGCAACAAGATCCCGGAGCCCCGTGCATGAAAAACCCGCTCCTCGAGAAATGGGACACCCCCTTCGAGATACCGCCCTTCGATGCGATCGAAGATGCCCATTTCGCGCCGGCCTTCGATGCCGCGCTTGAAGCCGCGCGTGCCAATGTGGCCGCGATTGCCGAAAATCCGGAGCCACCCACATTCGAGAACACCATCGAGGCGCTTGAAACCGCCGATCACGATCTCGATCGCCTGCTCGGCGTTTTCTACAATCTCGCCGGTGCCGACAGCACCGAAGAGCGCGAAGCCCTGATGCGTGCATTCGCACCGAGGCTTTCGGCCTATTCTTCGGAAGTCTCCATGAACGAAGCGCTCTGGCAGCGAATCGATGCGCTCTGGCAAATGCGCCAAACCCTCGGCCTTTCCGACGAGCAGGCGCGCGTTCTCTACCTCACGCACCGCGCCTTCCGTCGCGCCGGCGCAGAGCTTCGGGGAGAAGCCCGCGCGCGCCTCAAGGCAATCATGGAGCGCCTTTCCGTGCTGTCCACCCGGTTCACCCAGAATCTGCTGGCGGATGAACGCGAATGGTTCATGGAGCTGGAAGAAGGCGATCTCGAGGGGCTGCCGGATTTCCTGATCGCCGCCGCGCGCGCCGCGGGCGAGGAAAAGGGGGTGGCGCGCCCCGTCATCACGCTTTCACGCTCGTTGATCGTACCCTTCCTACAATTCTCGCCCAACCGCGCTCTGCGCGAACGCGCCTTTCGCGCCTGGGAAGCACGCGGCGCAAACGGCGGAGAAACCGACAACCGCGAAATCGCTGCCGAGATCCTCGCGCTGCGCCATGAGCGGGCAAGGCTGCTCGGCCACCCGGATTTCGCCAGCTTCAAGCTCGAAACCGAAATGGCGAAAACCCCGCAGGCGGTGCGCGATCTCCTGATGCGGGTATGGAAGCCGGCGCGCGCAGCGGCCGAGGCGGATGCGAAGATCCTGCAGGAAATGCTGCGCGCCGACGGCGTCAATGATGATCTCGCCCCGTGGGACTGGCGCTATTACGCCGAGAAGCGCCGCCGCGCCGAGCACGATCTCGACGAGGCCGAGCTCAAGCCCCATTTCCAGCTCGACCGCATGATCGAAGCGGCCTTCGATACCGCGGGCCGCCTGTTCGGCCTTGAATTCCGCCCGCTCGATCTGCCGCTCTATCATCCGGATGCGCGCGCCTTCGAAGTCACCCGCGATGGCGAGCATGTGGCCGTTTTCATCGGTGACTGGTTCGCCCGCTCCTCCAAGCGCTCGGGCGCCTGGTGCTCGGCCTTTCGCTCCCAGCAGAAGCTCGCCGGCAACATCCGCCCGATCGTGGTGAACGTATGCAATTTCGCGAAGCCCGCCGAGGGCGAGCCCGCGCTTCTCTCCTTCGATGACGCCCGAACCCTGTTTCACGAATTCGGCCACGCGCTGCACCAGATGCTTTCCGACGTTACCTATCCCTCGATCTCGGGCACCTCGGTTGCGCGCGATTTCGTGGAGCTTCCGAGCCAGCTTTACGAACACTGGCTGGAAGAGCCGGAAGTGCTCTCGCGCTTCGCCACACACGCCGAAAGCGGCGCCCCCCTGCCCGAGGCGCTTATGCAACGCCTGCTCGCGGCCCGCACCTTTGATACGGGCTTCCAGACGGTGGAATATCTGGCCTCCGCCCTCGTTGATCTCGCCTTCCACGAAGGCCCCCCGCCCGAGGATCCGATGGCGCGTCAAAAAGAGGTGCTGGGCGAGATTGCCATGCCGCGCGCAATCACCATGCGCCACGCCACCCCCCATTTCGCCCATGTCTTCGCGGGCGATGGCTATTCGGCCGGCTATTACAGCTACATGTGGTCGGAGGTGATGGATGCGGATGCCTTCGAGGCCTTCGTCGAATCCGGTGATCCCTTCGATCCCGAAACGGCCGCGCGGCTTGAGCGCCATATCCTTTCACGCGGTGGAGCGGCCGATCCCGAAACGCTCTACAAGGCCTTCCGCGGCCGGATGCCGGGCCCGGAAGCCCTCCTTCGGGGGCGGGGGCTGCTGAAAGCCTGACCGGCCACAGCACATGCCGGGGCCGCCTTCCGCCATCATGGGCTGCATGGCGCTGATTGTGGTTGCCGCTCTCCGCCCCCCTTTTCAGGCCATCGGGCCGCATCCTTTGCGCCTTATCGGCACGGCCACGCAAAACAAGTAAAGGCCGGGGCTGGACAAGCGCCTGCGAAACGGCAATAAAGCCCCCGGAACGGGCACCCCGCCCTTTCCAAAGCCAGCCGGGAAAACAGGCAACAGCCTGTTTCCGGGGCACAGGGGCGAGTTGGCGGAGTGGTTACGCAGCGGATTGCAAATCCGTGTACACCGGTTCGATTCCGGTACTCGCCTCCAAATATTTCAAAGGGTTGCGGCCCGGGCAAAAACCCGACCAACAGCCTGCCACACACCCTGCCACACATTCCCGTTCTGTTTCCGTTCCGTTCCCGCCCCGGTTTCACCCCTTGTCCTTGCCTCGTTCTCTGGCGATAAGAGCTGCCTTCGCCCGCGCCTTCTGCCGCTCGGGGCCGGCATAAAGCTGGACCATTCTCGCGGTCTTGTGGCCGGTGATCGCCATGATCGTTGCGTCATCCAGGCCGACGCGCGCCAGTTCCGCCGTGGCGGTGTAGCGCAGCGAATGGATATCATAGGCTTCGGCGCCGATCTCGCGCCGCAGGCGCATCATGGCGTCGTGCGCGCCACGATAGGACCAGGGCCTGGATCCGTCCCGGCTGGTCAGAATGAACACCGAATGACGCGGCGCGCGGTTGAGCGCGGCAAGGAGCTTCTTCGGCGCGGGGATCCACAAGCTCGCCTTCGTCTTGCTCTGGCGCACGCTGATCGCTTCGCCGTCGAAATCGGACCACCGCATCTTGAGAACGTCGCCGATCCGCTGACCGGTGCCGAGCAACAGTTCGAGCAGGAGCGCGGTCCGGCCCTCGGCGGTCGCCCGTGCCGCAACCACCAGTTCATCCGGCCACGGCTGGCGCTCGATCTTGTCGTATCGCACTTCGGAAACGCCCTTGGCGGGATTGCCGCCCGTCGGGAGCAGGCCGTAGTCGATAGCCCGCTCGAGCACGATTCGCAGAACCCGCAGACGATAGTTCGCCCGGTGCGGGCTTTTTTCGGCCCAGGCGTCGCGCCAGCGGATCACATGATGCCGCTCGATAGTCCGCGGCTCGAGATGGCCGATCCTGTCGCGCAGGAAATCGAGGTGCTTCAGGTAATCGGTCTTTGTTCTTCGCGCGAGCCGGTCGAATTCCGGTGATCGCTCATAGCGATTGATTACGTGGCTCAGTGTTCGGCCTTCTGGCACTGGTGCCGGAGCGTTCAGCAGGCGCTCCCGCTCCTGGTGGAGGGCGAAAGGA
>JALVEX010000340.1 GCA_027030435.1 Paracoccaceae bacterium | reverse complement strand
TGCGCAGGCTGCCTTCGGCCACGGTGATGACCCGCATCCAGCGCGGAAGGGCGGTGCGGGCGAGGGTTTGGCGGGTGAGGGCATCGTCGGCCTCCACCACCAGCAGCACATCGAGAAGCTCGCGCGGGTAGTTGAGCCTTTGCAGGCGGCGGATCAGATGGGCGGCGATCTCGCGTTCGCGAAAGAGCGGCACGAGGATCGAGACCGTGGGCAGGCGGCGGGGGATGGCGGGGCGCTCGCGGGGGCTCTGGAAAGGCCCCTTGCGCCGGCGCATGGCGCGCCACTGCACCAGCGCGGCGGTGAATTTCAGCCCCATGGAAAGCGTGAGGCTCAGCACCACGAAGGCGGTCAGAAGCGCCATCAGCGCCAGCGGCGAGATCAAGAGGATCGCGGCCCCGATCAGCCCCCCGGCAAGGGCGGCGCGGCGCAGGCGCTGCCTGTTCCACACGCGAGAGCTTTCGGTGGGCGGCACCCGCGTTTCGGCCATCTGCGCAAGCCGCCCCGCGCGCGCCTCCATCACCGCGTCCTGGATCGCGCGCAGAGGGGCCACCGCCATCAGCGCGGGGCCATGATCGCGCGGCAGGCTCTCGCGGAAGCGGGCGAATTCTTCGGGCCGCGCCGTGACATAGACGACAGCCCCGCCGACCCTTTTCCAGGGCACCAGCCCTTCCGCGATGCAGCGTTTCACCCCGATCTCATCGATCAGGCGCGGATCGGGCGGCTCGGCGGCGAGATCGGCAAGCCTTACCCCGTGAAGCCGCGCCATGGCGCCGTAAAGCGCCATTTCATCGACCATCAGGTTATGGAGCAGGATATCCTCGAAACGCGCCTCTTCGCGCAGCATCAGCGCGTGTGCCTTTGCGAGATCGCCGGGCTGAAGCACCCCGCCTTCCACCAGCAGCCGGCCGAGCGCCTCGGCATTGCCATGCAAAGCCGCGCCCCCGCGCACCCCCCTTCGGGCGCGCTTTGGGGCGCAATCCCTGTTGGCAACCAGCTGCAAAGCGCTCTGGCGCATCTGTTTCCCTCGCTAAAACCCTGCGTTCGCTAAGATTTTAACGATCCTGGTTAAGGCGAGGTTAAGATTGCTGAAGAAAATCCTGCGCGCGCGGCCTCAGCGCCGCTTCGCCATGGCCTCGGCGAAGCGCTCGAAGAGGTAGTAGCTGTCTTGCGGGCCGGGGCTGGCCTCGGGGTGGTATTGCACCGAAAACACCGGCGCATGGGCCGGGCGGCCGGTGAGGCGGATGCCGCAGTTGGAGCCGTCGAACAGCGAGACATGGGTTTCCACCACCCCCTCGGGCAGGCTCTGGGCATCCACCGCGAAGCCGTGATTCATGCTGGTGATCTCCACCCTGCCGGTTTCGAGATCCTTCACCGGGTGATTGGCGCCGTGATGGCCGTGGCTCATCTTCACCGTTTTCGCGCCGAGCGCCAGCGCCAGCATCTGGTGGCCGAGGCAGATGCCGAACAGGGGGATTTCGGCCTTCAGCACCTCGCGGATCATCGGCACCGCATATTCCCCCGTGGCCGCCGGATCGCCGGGGCCGTTGGAAAGGAAGACCCCTTCGGGATCATGGGCCAGCACCTCTTCGGCGCTGGCGGTGGCGGGCAGCACCGTCACATCGCAGCCCGCGCTTGCAAGGCAGCGCAGGATGTTGCGCTTGGCGCCGTAATCGAGCGCCACCACCCGATGCCCCGGCCCTTCGCGGCGTGCGAAGCCATCGGGCCAGGCCCAGCGGGTTTCGTTCCAGCGGTAGCTTTGCGCGCAGGTGACGTCCCGCGCCAGATCGAGCCCCACGAGCCCCGGAAATTCCCGCGCCTCGGCAACCAGCGCGGCGATGTCGAATTCCCCTTGCGGATCATGGGAAAGCGCCACATGCGGCGCGCCCTGCCGGCGGATGGCGCGGGTGAGGCGGCGGGTGTCGATGCCGCCGATGGCGATGCGCCCGGTGCGGGCAAGCCAGGCACGCAGATCCTCGCTCGCGCGCCAGTTGGAGGGCTCGGTGGGATCCCATTTCACCACCATTCCGGCGGCGACGGGGCTTGCCGTTTCGTCATCTTCCGGGTTGACGCCCACATTGCCCACATGCGGGAAGGTGAAGGTGACGATCTGCCCGGCGTAGGAGGGATCGGTCATGATCTCCTGATAGCCGGTCATGGCGGTGTTGAAGCAAAGCTCCGCGGTGGTGGTGCCGGTGGCGCCGAAGCCGCGGCCCAAAAATACCGTGCCGTCGGCCAGGGCGAGGCAGGCGGTGGGCTTTTCGCGCAGATGCAGGGCGGGCGTGGCAGCGGGCGGGGCGGCAGAAGGGGCGGCAGGCATGGGACTATCCGGGCTCGGGGCGGGTTCGCAGCGCAAACTATGGTTTGGGAAGGGGCGGGTCAAGGGCGAATGGGGCGATGACGATATTCAATAAAATCAATTGGTTACGACATTATCCCGCCCTTGCAACCGCGCGCTTGAAGGGATAGTGTATAGGCTTCGACAATATCTTTCCGTCTTGGGATGAGGACACCGAATGGATATGCGAAGCCGGCTCAATGCCGCCCTGAAGGACGCGATGAAGAGCAAGGAGGCCACCCGGCTTTCCACCCTCCGCCTGATCAATGCGGCGATCAAGGATCGCGACATTGCGCTCAGAAGCGAAGGGCGGGAGGATGGTGTCAGCGATGAGGAAATCCTCGGCATCCTCGGGCGGATGGTCAAGCAGCGCCAGGAGAGCGCGCGCGCCTATGAAGAGGCGGGGCGGCTCGAACTGGCCGAGGGGGAGCGGGCCGAGATCGGGGTAATCGAGGAATTCCTGCCCCGCCAGATGGACGAGGGCGAGATCGCCGAGGCGGTGGAGGCGGCGATCGCCGAGACAGGCGCGGCCAGCATCCGCGACATGGGCAAGGTCATGGGCGCGCTGAAGGCGAAATACGCCGGCCGGATGGATTTTGCCAAGGCCGGGAAGCTGGTGAAGGAAAAGCTCGGCTGAAGGCCGGGGGGCGCGCGCCTGTGGCAGGGCGGGGGCTCCTGGAGCTTGCGCCGGGCGCCTGTGGCGCGCGCGGGATGCCTCCGGCGGGGATATTTGCAGGACCAGTGATGGGAGCGGGGTCACCGGGGATTGCGGGCCCTATTCAGGATATCTGCGCCTTGCGCGGGCGGTGGCGAGCTTGCCGCCGTTCCTGCGCTTCAGCGCCGTCGCCTTCCATTCATATGTGTGCGCGCCGTCGGGCGGGCAGGGGGATTTGTATCTGAAGGCGCCGGGCGCGATCACCTTCTGCCCCGTGTAGCGCACGATCCCGCCGCCGTGATCGTATTGCGGCACGTCGAGATCCTTCAGGCGGAAGCGGATGTATTTCGTGCCCTTGGGCACATCCTTCAGGGTGAAGCGCGGATTGGGCACGACATTGGGCCGCCCCGAGGTGCAGAGCTTCAGCCCCTTCCAGTCAAACCCGATTTCGAAGGCGGATGCAGCGCCCGCGCCGAGCAGGAGCGCTGCGGCCGTGAACATGGTTGGCACCGTCTTGCGCATGTTTCCTCCTTTCTTTCCTCCTTTCTTGTCTCCTTTCCCGGTTCCTTCGGCAATGGGAAGGCAGGCGAGGCCGCCTTGCCGCTGCAGGATAGCACGAAAGAGGGGCCCTTCAAATCCGGCTCATATCCGGGCCTCGGCCTCGCGCAGGCGGATCAGAAGATAGGTCAACTGATCGTGCAGCTCGGCGCGCTCCTCGGGGGTGAGGAAGGCGCCGAGCTCCACCTCGCGCCCGCCGCCCTTGAGGGTGAGGTAATTCTCGACCGGCCCGCCCGAGGGGTGCAGATGCACGCTCACCCAGTAGGGATTGGCCTCCCAGCTGCGTTCGGGGCCGCGAGGCTCGTGGCGGCGCAAGGAGATGTGATCGCTCCAGATCTCCAGTTCCTCCAGGAGCGTGCCGTCCTTGTAGCTGCGCTCGAGGAAATACCACATGGCCCCCACGGCGGCGGCGAGAAAGGGCAGGAGCCCCCACAGCAGCATCGTGCCGAGCACGGCCAGCAGCGGCAGGCTGATCAGCGCCACCGTGACGGCGATGAACCACACGAAGCCGCGGCGCGAGAGCGAGCGATAGGGCCAGAGCGAAAGCCGCGCCAGCGGCGCATCGCCGGCGCCAAAGCAAGAGGCCCCGGAAATCTCCGGGGCCTCCCTTTTGCCGTCTTGCCATTCAAAGGGCATGGAAGGCCGTGCTCAATGCGCCCGCTGCTTGTCCCACACCTCGGGCTTCACCAGCGTTTCGAAGGTGTGCTCCGGGGGCGGGCTGGGCAGGGTCCATTCCAGCGTGTCGGCGGGCAGATGCCAGTAGTTTTCCTCGCTCACGCGACGCCCTGCCAGCAGCGTGTAGAACACGATGCCGATGAAGAAGAGGAAGGAGGCGAAGGAGAGGAAGGCGCCGTAGCTGGAAAGCTCGTTCCAGGAGGCGAAGGCTTCCGGGTAGTCGATATAGCGGCGCGGCATCCCCTGGCGGCCCAGGAAGTGCTGGGGGAAGAAGGTGAGGTTGGCGCCGATGAAGAACAGCCAGAAGTGCAGCTTGCCGGCCCATTCGGGATACTGGCGCCCGCTCATCTTGCCGATCCAGTAATAGATGCCGGCGAAGATCGCGAACACCGCGCCGAGGCTCATCACGTAGTGGAAATGGGCCACCACGTAGTAGGTGTCGTGATAGACGCGATCGAGCGCCGCCTGGCTGAGCACCAGCCCCGTCACACCGCCGACGGTGAACAGGAACAGGAAGCCCATGGCAAAGAGCATCGGCGTCTTGAATTCGATCGAGCCCTGCCAGAGGGTGGCGATCCAGGAGAACACCTTGATGCCGGTGGGCACCGCGATCACCATGGTGGCGAGCATGAAGTAGCTCTGCTGGCTGAGGCTGAGGCCCACGGTATACATGTGGTGCGCCCAGACGACGAAGCCGAGCACCCCGATCGCCACCATCGCATAGACCATCGGCAGGTAGCCGAAGATCGGCTTCTTCGAGAAGGTGGAGATGACGTGGCTGATGATGCCGAAGCCCGGCAGGATGATCATGTAGACTTCAGGGTGCCCGAAGAACCACAGGATATGCTGGTAGAGCACCGGATCGCCGCCGCCGGAAGGATCGAAGAAAGTTGTGCCGAAGTTGCGGTCCGTCAGCAGCATGGTGATGCCGCCCGCAAGCACCGGCAGGCTGAGGAGGATCAGCCAGGCGGTGACGAAGATCGACCAGGGAAAGAGCGGCACCTTGTGCAGCGTCATGCCCGGGGTGCGCATGTTGAGGAAGGTGGTGATCATGTTGATCGCGCCGAGGATCGAGCTGGCGCCCGAGAGGTGCACGGCGAAGATCGCCAGATCCATCGACATGCCCGATTCGGTGGTGGAGAGCGGCGGGTAGAGCACCCAGCCTACGCCCGAACCCAACTGATCGTTACCACCCGAGGCGAACATGGACGCAACGCCGAGGCTGGCGCCGGCCACGAACATCCAGTAGCTGAGGTTGTTCATCCGCGGGAAGGCCATGTCGGGCGCGCCGATCATCAGCGGCATGAAGTAGTTGCCGAAGCCGCCAAACAGCGCCGGGATCACCACGAAGAACATCATCAGGATGCCGTGATAGGTGATGAACACGTTCCACAGGTGCCCGTTCGGGGTGCATTCCGAGGCCGGATCGCTCACGAGGCGCAGGCCCTCCATGCACATGTATTGCACGCCCGGCTCCATGAGCTCCATGCGCATGAACACCGTGAAGATCACCGAAACGAGGCCAAGCGCCCCGGCCGTGAAGAGGTAGAGGATGCCGATGTCCTTGTGGTTGGTGGACATGAACCAGCGGGTGAAGAACCCCGGCCTTTCATGCCCTTCATGGCCATGGATCGCTGCGTCCGCCATGTACTGTCTCCCCTGTTCGTATCAAGTTGTCTGCTTCGACTGATGGCCCGCCGTTTCACCGGCCGGCCGGATTCTCGGTGACTTTATCACCTATTCGTGAGCCGTTGGAAGCCGTTTTTTGCACATATTCAGATGCATCGTCGCGACAAATAGACCCGCCGCCGGGGCTTCCGGCGGCGGGTTCGTGCCAATTCGGCAATGCGGGGCGCGTGCCTGCCCCTGCGGGCTGCCCGGCTTATTCTGCCTTCGGGCTGAGCGAGGCGAGATAGGCGGCCATGTCCTCGGCGCCCTTCTTCAGCTTGAAGGTCATCTTGGTTTTCGGGGTCACCTCATGCGCCTTCAGGAAATCCTTCGGATTGGTGATCCAGGCGGCGAGGCTTTCCTCATCCCAGACCATGCCCTGCTCGCCGAGCTCCTTGAGGCCCTTGCCGTATTTGAAGCCCTCGACGCCGGCCACCTGGCGGCCGATCACGCCGTAGAGGTTGGGGCCGGTCTTGCCGCCCTTGAAGATCACTTCGTCGCCATTGACGATCATGTGGCAGGATTTGCATTTCTTGAAGAGCTTCTCGCCCTTGGCGGCATCGCCTTCGGCGAAGGCAGGCGCGGCCGCGAGGGCGGCGAGGGCGGCGATGATGGGAAGTTTTTTCATGATATGCCTCATTAGCTAGCTGTGGAATCGCGCTTACGCATGGTATTTAGCGAGTGGTTGCGCAATGTTAAAGGGCGCCTTCGGCGAATGCGACGTTATTGGCCGAAAACCGTTGCAAAATTGCGTTTGAGCGCCGCATCCACATCCGCCATCGTGGCCGCAATGCCGAGATCGGCGAGGCTGGTGACGCCGTGGCCGGCAATGCCGCAGGGCACGATGCCCTCGTAATGGGTGAGATCGGGATCGACATTGATCGACAGCCCGTGAAAGCTGATCCACTTCCTGAGCCGCAGGCCTATGGCGGCGATCTTGTCCTCGCGCGGGGTGCCGTCGGGGAGCGGGGGCTTTTCAGGGCGCGCGACCCAGACGCCCACGCGGCCTTCCCGCCGCTCGCCCTCCACCCCGAAATCGGCGAGCGTGGCGATCACCCATTCCTCGATCGCGGCCACGAAGGCCCTCAGATCCCGTCCGCGCGCGGCCACGTCGAGCATCACATAGGCGATGCGCTGGCCCGGGCCGTGATAGGTGTATTGCCCGCCGCGCCGGCTTGGAAATACCGGGAAGCGCCCGGGATCGGTCAGATCCTCCGGCCTTGCGCTGGTGCCGGCGGTGTAGAGGGGGGGGTGTTCGAGAAGCCAGACGGCCTCGCCCGCGCGCCCCGCCGCGATGGCGCCCGCGCGCGCCTCCATCCGCTCCACCGCTTCCTCGTATCCGGTGAGCCCCGGAGAGGTGATCCACTCGACCATCCGGCCCTCATGCCCTCATGCCTTGACGCGCCCTCACTGGCAGGAGCGGCAATGATTGGCAAGGGGGCGGCGGTGGTGAAACTGTCTTCCGCTGTGCCTGTGGCCGGGGGCGGGATGCCTCCGGCGGGGATATTTGCAGACCAGTGATGAGGGCGGGGGCGGAAGAAGGGGCGGGGGCGCGTAAGAGGGTGGCGCGCTTTCAGAACCGCAGCGAGAGGCAGGACATGCCGCCGTCGAGGAGCGCGAATTCATCGTTCCTGAGCGGGGTGACGGTGAAGCCCGCATCCGTGAGCATCTCGGCGGTGCGGGGAAAGCCCGCGGGCAGGATCACTTTATCATTGAAGCGGATCGCATTGGCGGCCATTTCTTCGCCCTCGGGGGTGAGGAGGGTGCGGTAGCCCGCAAAACAGCCCGAGGCGGCGAGGCGGGGGGTGGCGAGGATGGTTTCCTCGTCAAGGAGGGCGCAGCCCGTCTTGAAATGGAGCACGCCGGGCGGGGTTTCGCAGATCCTGAGTTCATGGCCCCATTGGGCGGTGATGCGGGCCAGCTCCTCGGCGCCTTCGCGGCTGGTGCGCGCCGAGAGGCCGACGAGGATCTCGCGCGGCGTGACGAGGATATCGCCGCCCTCGATGGTGCCGGGGCCGGTGATGGCGCGGATTTCATCGAAATGCGCGGCGAGGGCAGGGGCCATGGCCTCCACTTCCCCGGCGCGCGAGGGGGCGCCGGGCTTTAGCAGCACCGCGCCTTCGGGCAGGCAGAGCGCCACGTCCTCGACGAAATGGGCATCGGGGAAGGCTTCGAGCGGCTCCAGCACGGTGACCCGCGCGCCGGCGCCTTCGAGGGCCTCCACATAGGCGGCGTGATCGCGGCGCATGCGCGCGATATCGGGCGCGCCGCGATCCTCGGCGCGCAGGCCGTTCGTGGCCGAGCGGGCGGGCTGGCGGGTGATGGCGTGGCGGAAGCTGATCGTGGGATGGGGCATTGGCGGGCTCGTTTTCGTGGTCGCTTCGCGGCCATGAAAGGGGGGCGGGAAGGCGGTGTCAATCGCCTGTGCCGGGGGTGGCG